>JAZSMN010000163.1:0-11223 GCA_045535925.1 Eubacteriales bacterium | reverse complement strand
TATGAACTCTGCAGCATTGGTATTGGCAAGAACTGCCGCAACCTCAGCCTTGGTAAGACCGAGATTTGTGCTGGTAAAGTTTGCAGGGGAGAAGGCGGTGTGGGTGTAGTCAAGACCGGTGTCAAGAACCGCGATAACCATTCCGCTACCGTCATACTTGAAGTCAGAGCTATCAAAGATACCGGTTTCATAAACGTCAACAAGGTTGATAACCTCGCCGTCTGCGCTGGTAGCCTCAGCCTTCATAAATTCTTCTCCGATGATGGGATATGCCCCCTTAGGGAGTACATCGCAAAGCTCATCGAAATATTTAGCCTTAAGCACAATCTCAAAGCCGGAAAGTACGGTGTCGTACATAGCACCAACACTATATACTACCTCCTTATCGTCAAGAGCGAGAGTTAACTTAGTCTTTTCGTCGAGTATTGTCTCTCTGAGGGCATTAGCCTCATCCGAGCTGTAATACTCAAGCATTGTCTTGTCGCCCGTCACGTCGAAAGTATCGAGCAGGGCGGGGTTTTCGAGCATAACGATTACAGAGATTTCCTGATCGTCACGAATCTGACTTGGCAGCTCATACATAACTGCACTGTTCAGATACTGCTTGTAGTTGGGGTCCACACCGGTGATCTGTTTGATATAACCGGCCTCGGAGTAAGCAAAGCTGTTAAGAGCATCTGCCGAAACCGAGAAGATCATAACCACAGCCAACAACATAACAAGCGCGCTCGATGTGATTTTTGTTAGGGTTTTCTTGTTCATCTTTGGATTTTGCCTTTCTTTTATTTACATTTTCTTATACGCATATATATAAATATTTAACGCACGCATAAATGCACAATTTATATTTTAACATATTGCATGCCGCTTTTCAAGGTGTTTTTAATAAATACATATACTTATATAAAATTAAACAAAATAAATAAATATAAAACGCAAAAATGTATACATTGTACACTAAAAGGTGTAAAACAACGCTTGTCAACCCTTCATCAAAAAATATCAAAAAATAAATGTAAACTTTTTGTTAACAAAAAGAAAGAGGCCTCCTGCAAACTTGCAAAATTTGAGGGTGTATACAATCCTTTATATAATATAGATAGGAAGAAAAACTATTGACACGGCGCATGAGTTATGATATAATAACAAAATGGTAAATGCATTTGCTCCTATATTTCGACCTTGCAGGTTGGCTATGGCGGTGCTGACATCATTGCTTTTATTTAATCTAAACCGAAAGGGGTCTATATGACTTTAGATACAAAAAAACGCCTATTATTTATATCCCGCATAGTGCTTTCTGTACTACTCGGCATATCTGCTGTGTGCTTTATAGTGGGGGCTTGTGTGATATATTTTTCCACCGACCGCAACCCCTACACATACGAGAGCATAGCCTCCACCTTTGGCTATATTTGTGTGCCTGTATTCCTCACTATTATCGCTGTGATCGGTGGCGGTATTCTTCATCTTGTTATTGGCGAGAAGGAAGAAACGGTAAAGGGATATCGCGAAAAGTCGGCTTTGGTAGAGGCTACCGAGAGACGATTAAATTTTGCGGAAATTGACGAGAAATATTCTCATGGTATCTCACGCGAGAAGAAAATCCGTCGCATCCACTTTATCCTTAATCTGGTTTTGTATGCCGTGGCAGTTATCTTTTCTCTTGTCTACTCGCTTATTCCCGCCAACTTTACAGGCGATTACAATGCCTCGGTAATATCCCTCACTTACATACTCCTTGCTGCCTTTTGCATTCCCGTGGCTTTGACGGTTGCCCGTATTATCCTTGATTCTCGCTCTCTTGAGCGCGAGTTTTCGCTGGCAAAGGCTGGTATCTTGGCTATGAAGGAGAAGGGTGTAGCATTTTTGGATAGCGACGCGACCGAGAAATCTATCTTTCTGGATTTTATAAAAATCAAGGATAAACATATTACACTTTATACACGCATAGGTATCACCACCATTGCTGTGGCACTGATATTTATAGGTGCTTTTGGCGGTGGAATGGCAGATGTGCTTGCCAAGGCTATAAAGATATGTACCGAGTGCATAGGATTGGGGTGATTAGATGAAAAACTTTTTGAACAAACTAAAGAGTCTGATCCCATCACGCAGAAAATGGATTCAACTATACTGTGCATTACTGTTTAACGCAAATATAAAGGGATTCTTTAACGGTGTTATTTACAAAGGACCGGTTAAAAACATCTGCACACCCGGATTAAACTGTTATTCCTGTCCCGGTGCCTCGGGAGCCTGTCCTCTTGGCTCGCTTCAAAACGCACTGTACTCATCAAACAAGAGCACGCTTTTCTATATGCTTGGAACGCTGATGCTCTACGGCATACTGTTTGGTAGATTTATCTGTGGCTGGCTCTGTCCCTTTGGATTTATCCAGGAGCTTCTCTATAAGATAAAGACACCAAAGGTGAAGAAGGGTAAGCTCACACGCATCCTCTCCTACATAAAGTATGTGCTTCTTGTGTTCTTTGTTGTTATAGTCCCTATTCTTTATGCTATAAGAAACGTTCCGCTTCCCGCATTCTGTAAGTATATCTGCCCCGCAGGTACACTTGAGGGCGCGATGGGACTGCTTTCTAACGCGGTAAATGAGGGCGAGCTCGCTCGACTTGGCCCCCTGTTTACCTGGAAATTCGCACTGATGGTGTCTATCATTGTTGGTTCGATTTTCATCTTCCGTCTCTTCTGCCGTTTCCTTTGCCCGCTTGGTGCAATCTACGGTTTGTTCAACCGTTTTTCCATCTTCGGTATTCACCTTGACAGAGATAAATGTATCGACTGTGGCAAGTGTATCACTACCTGTAAGATGGATATCCGCCATGTGGCAGATCACGAGTGTATCTCTTGTGGCGAGTGTGCATCGGTTTGCCCAACCAAGGCAATCACCTGGAAGGGCTCGTCCATAATTCTTCCTCCTAACGAAATCGAGGGACTTACCGACGATACCCCTGCCGAGGAGCGCCTCTATCTTGAGACACTCCATAACGAGAAAACCGAGAGGATAAACAAGCGTAACAAGATTCTTAAGACCATAGTTGGCGTAGTAATGACTCTCGCCCTTGCCGCTACACTTATCTACTTCAATTTTATCGACGGCGCATCCACGACACCTCCCCCAAGCCCCGATGACGAGATAACCGAGGATATGGGCAACCAAATAGGTGACAAGTGCTATGGTATGAACCTGCCTGTTTTCGACGAAAACGGCTTTACCGGTGAATACTTCAACCCCGCCAACAACCCCGGTAAGATTACTATAATCAACTTCTGGGGCGAGTGGTGTGCAGGCTGTAAGGTAGAGCTTCCGTATTTTGACCGTATTGCAAGCGATTACAAGGACTATGTGACGGTTGTTGCCGTCCACACCGAGGACTCCTTCTCCAAGGCCCCCGGATATCTTGCCTCCCCCGGGCTTGACAACGAGGCACTCTACGAGGGAATAATTGACGACCTTGCCAATTTCAACTACGTTGACAGTGACATAATATTTGTCAAAGACGAGGGAACACAGACTGATGACAAGTATTATTCGCTTCTTGGTGGCACAGGCACCTATCCTATCACCATCGTCCTAAATTCCGAGGGCGAGATAATAGAAAAGGTTATGGCAGACGTCCATTATGACGAGCTTATCGAGATTGTCGAGTGGGCAATTTCAATGGACTCCGCCTTTGAAGACTAATAAAGCAAAAAAACACCGAAGGGACTCCCTTTCGGTGTTTTTTATGTTTCAAAAAATGGATTTTCCATCTTTTTATATGTATTTAAAAAACCACCACAGAAGTGGTGGTTTTGGGTTTATAAATGCTTTGTTTGGTTTTACTGCTTTTCAATAACGATTTCGATATCGGTCTCGCCTGCATCGACGTAGAAGTGATATCCGTCGTCATCAATAGCATCGGGCATCACATATCCGTCAGGAAGGCTGACAATCTTAACCTTAATCTTTCCTTCTGTGCTAAAGCTACCGTAAATCTCGCCATCCTCGTTGGTTTCGGATGCCGACAGGCATATCGAGCCAACACAGAGCTGGACCGATGCACCTACGACAGCATCACCATTTTCGTCAACAACGGTAGCGGTAAGGATAAAGCTTGTGTCCTCTTCCAGCTCGACCTCCAGGTCATACATTCTACCAAAGGTGAGCTTTCTTGCCGAAGGCTCCACCCAACCGTCATAGGAAACAAGTTCCACACGCACGTTGCGGGATTCCTCAAGGTCGATTTTTGCTTCGCCCTTGTTGTCAGTTACGATATTTTCACTTGCCACGTCATCGCGGATAAATCTGATAGTAAGTCCCTTGATAGGAGCGCCATCCTCGTCAACAAACTTGACGGTGTAGGTGACCTTCGTGGGTTCTGTACCATCGTCACCACCGTCCTCTCCACCATTTTCACCACCATCCACGGGGGGATTTTCATCATCAGGAGTTTCAGGTGTCTCGGGTGTGCCACAGGAGGTCAAAATCATAGCAAAGGACAGAAGCATCGACAGACACAAAAGAAGTGCTAAAAGTTTTTTCATATTTCCTCCTTACTGTCCAAGAGAATCATAGTAATAGCATAACTTCAACCAGGACTGGTATACATCTTCAAATACCGCCGTATCCATAACCTGTTGAAGAATTGTAGCAAGTTCTTCGCTAACTGGGATACAACCCTGTCTTTCGGGATAGTCGGGCTCGTTGAGCATCTTGTTCTCTACATAGTTGCGTATGGTTTCTCTATATTCGCCAAAGAGATAAACCAGTTCGAGATTCTGGTCGTGAGTCTTGAAGTCGATAAGAGCGTTAAGACCTTTGTCGGTGAAGATGCTTGTAGGCATATAGAAGTCGGCATAGATAAGCGAGCCGAGTTCACCCTCGCTGACAGAAAGAGTCATCTGTCCGTTAACAACCTGGCTTGCGCCGGCATAATTCTTGTAATTTACAACAATATTTTCGCCATCAAAGGTGTATGAAGTGATTTGAAGGTCAATAATACTCTCTGATGCGGCGGTGGTAATACTGATACTGCCTGTGCCGTCCTCTTCAAGCATAACGGTGTAGTAATAGGTCGAGTCACCAACAACCTCGGTACCCTCCCAAGTGTCTGCCACGGCCTTATAGGAAAGCGAAGAGAATCCTGCGATAGGAAGTCGCTTTTTTATATTGAGATTGCCGCCGAAATATCCCTCGCCAACAAGAGCGCCTTCGCTGTTTATCTTGTGATAGTATTTTGTACCGGCGGGGTCGCCAAGAGTCAGAGCCGCATATTCGCACTCATGACAATTGTCAAGGTGGCAGAGCTGTGCGTCGATTCCGCCGTGAATAATGTTACCAAAAGAGCCGTCGGGCATCTCGATTACGGTGTGAGGACCGGGGGATGCGCTGATAAATCTGTCAAAGCTTTCGCCAACGTAGTCAAGGTCGAAGGTAAATGTGCCAAGCTCCTCAATTGTGTGATATGCGAGCGAGATATAGTAGGTCTTGCCTTCCTCAAAATATGCGGTCATGGATATGTTCTTGCGGTCAACACTATATACGGGAGTGATGCCGGACATATCTGTTATACTCGCCTTACAGCTTGTATTAGAGCAGGTCGCACTTTTTGCGGTCTCGGCCACGGTTACGCTTGTTCCGCATTCGGGACATACAATAGCATAGTGGTCAACGATAAGAAGCTCGGGGGTATATCTTTCATAGTGAATTTCGTTTGTAGTAAGGTGGAAAATAGGATTGGATCTGCCACCCGCTTCTGCCCACTCGTTGTGGGGGTCGTCGGTGTTTGCAACAAATACCCAACCTACAATACCGGTAAGGCTGTTTGCTTTACTTGTAATTCTGTAAACACCGCTCCTCGAGGGTACAAAGCTGTAAAGCAGACCTCTGGGGACAATAATCTTGTCATAAGTGATAGTGTTTTCGCCCTCTTCTGCGGTAAAGGAGCAGAAGGGTGCAAGGCCCTTAATCGGGTCCTCAAGTTGCTCGGCATCAGGGCCGTATGCGCTATAATAACAGCAGAGTTGGAGCCAAAGGTTTTCATTAGCAGGCTTGCCGACCTCGTTTCTAAACATATCGGCATAGGCTATGAGCATATCCTTAAGCTCCTTGGTTACGGGCACACAGCCGCTTATATTGGAGTGGACTGCGTAAGTACCATAGTTTTCAAGGCTTGCAAATACGTTCTTGCCACCAACCATAAAGATTGGCATATCGTTTTCGTCGGTGTTTGAAATCGCATAAAGGCGCTCGAACATAGTCTTGCGATTACCCTGAAGCATTTCAAACTGGGTGTAATAACCAAGCATATCAGCAAGGAGCAAAGGACCGTCCACGCTACCTACGTGATAATAACCGTCGTTTTCGTTGTAATATACGTCCTTGTAAATGTAATTGCCGCCGTTAGGCACCGCTGCGAAGCGATAAATATAGGTTGCCACAGGCACCTCATCAGCGCTAATGATACGGAGATCCTTGATATATACAGCATCGTCACCTTCATAACCTGCAAGGTCCTTCGCGTATACGAAGTTTACATCATAATATCCGTCGGTCTCTGCAACCCAAGTACAGCAGGTGTTCCACTCGCCGTCCTGGTCAACACCGGTGATAGTATATATATCCTTTCCGTCAACGGTTACAACCATAAAGTCCGACTTTTCGACAGAAGAGAGATAGTCAAACACAAGTGCTTCGCCCGCCTTAAGGTAAACCTTGGAGAGCAGAGCTGCATAGGTGCCGTCCTGGTCAAAGTTTGAGGGCTTGAGACAGGATACACCGTTTATAGTGGTAATAACGAAGGGCCACGCATACTCGTCGCTCTCGTCAGCCGAATAGGTCGCGTCAAGCAGACCGCCGTCAAGCACCTCGGAAATCTCATCGGAAGAGGGCATATCCACGTTGGGGAGAATGGGCGGGTTAAGGTCATCGATGCTCTCGATGATTCTCTGCTCGTAGTTGTCAGAGGTGAAGTACTCAAAGGCTTTGACAAAGGGCTTCTCGCTGGGGATACCACCGATCTCAATCATACAGATAACACCGTATCTGTCGATCATAACTGTGGTGGGATAACCGGTGCTGCCAAACTTGTCAAGCAGGAACAGGTCGGGGTCGGATGCAACATCGAGGTAGAACTTGGGGAAGTTCGTTTCTATAACATTGCCGTTCTTGTCCTTAATCTGGTGATTAAGCGCATCGGATAAGGTCTCGCCTGCATAGTCGTTGATAGCGAAGAGCTCGATTTTGTCCGAATACTTGTCATAAGCCGAGGAAAGATAGGGGAACTCTGCGTCACAGTTAGAACAGCCTGCATACCAGAAGTTAAGAACCAACAGGCTCTTTTCCTTAAGTACATCGGATACGGTGTGCTGGTTTCCGTTAAGGTCGGTGATAGTAAAATCGTGGATAACGTCGCCAAGCTCGTATTTCTTGACATCCCAAATTTCCTCTTCCTCGGGGTCTATGGGCTTTGACATAAGCTGGATGGTCTTGCCTGTTGCATCCATCTTGTAAAGCTCGTTTGCAACATAGCCAAGAGGATAGTTTTCAAGCTCAATATAGTAGTTATCCGAGGGGGTAAGCTCGAAGGTAGCGATACCATTCTTGTCGGTGCTCGCACGAGCGATGGTGGGAGAGTTTATGTCATTCTCTTCGTGAATGTAGAGTCTAACGCCATCGAGAGCCAGTCCGCCATAGGACTTGATTGATACAGTGTAGGTGGTTTTGGTGGGGGTGTCGTCACCGGGTTTTTTGTCCACACCATCGCTATAAGGCTCGCTACACTTGTCACAAGCACCGTTGTCGTCTGCGTCACGGTGGGAGCAGGTCGGAGGAGTCTCGGGTGTGCCACAGGATACAGCGCCAAGCACAACCATGGACAGCATCAAAGCGACCAAAAGAAGTGAAAGCATCTTCTTAAAATAGTTTTTCATATATATTCTCCTTAAAAAATTTACAAAATAAAACACATTATATAATACCATATACATAGACATTTGTCAACATAAAACTTGCCCAAACAACTCTTTTTACAATTCGTTAAAAAATCAAAGAGTATAAGATAGACCGCCACAATTGTACACATGTGTAAATAAAAAGGCATCTCTCATTAACAAGAGATGCCAATAGAAGCTATTACATTGAATCTGCCAGCTCGTAGATAAGTCTTTCGGTCTTTTCCCAGCCAAGACAGGGGTCGGTTATGGATTTTCCATACACCTCACAGTCACCTATCTTTTGCGCACCGTCCTCGAGGTAGCTCTCTATCATAAGTCCCTTCAAGAGGCCTCTAACCTCGGGGCAATACCTTGCGCTGTGCAGGACCTCTTTCGCAATTCTTATCTGCTCGAGATATTTCTTTCCCGAGTTTGCGTGGTTGGTGTCAACGATAACCGCAGGGTTTTTAAGTCCGCTCTTTGCGTAAACCTCGTACAGCGAGTACAGGTCCTCAAAGTGATAGTTGGGGTGGGACTTACCGTGCTTGTCCACATATCCGCGGAGTATTGCGTGGCACAGGGGGTTGCCGTGGCTTTCCACCTCCCAGCCACGATAGAGGAATACATGACTGCTCTGTCCGGCCTTAATAGCATTCATCATTACCGAAATGTCACCGCCGGTGGGGTTTTTCATACCGACAGGCACATCAATGCCACTTGCTGTAAGTCGGTGTTGCTGGTTTTCAGTAGAGCGAGCACCTATTGCTACATAGCCAAGCACATCAGAGAGATAACGGTAGTTTTCAGGATACAGCATCTCGTCAGCACAGCAGAAGCCAAATTCGTCAAGAGCCTTGATATGCAGACTTCTAATGGATATAATTCCTTTAAGCAGGTCGGGGGAAGCATTAGGGTCGGGTTGGTGTAGCATACCCTTATATCCCTCGCCGGTAGTCCTAGGCTTGTTTGTATAGATTCTTGGGACAATCATAATTCTGTCAGCCACTTTATCCTGTACGGTGCGGAGCCTTGAAATGTAGTCGAGCACCGGCTTCTCGCTATCTGCCGAGCAAGGACCTATTACCAGCAAAAGACGGTTGTCCTTCCCCTCGAAAATATCCGCCATTTGACCGAGTTGCTTTTCTCTTATTTTAGCCGATTCTGCCGATACCGGGAGCATCTGTTTGACCTCCATGGGTATTGGTAACTTGCGATAAAATTCCATATTCTTATTCATTGTTTTATCCTTTCAGTGCTTGTTCTTGGGACTTTGCGCTTTCATTGTTTTGTTATATTGTAGGGCTGGAAAATGACGGAAAATGATAGAAAAAGTACCATTTTACACTATTTATTTCGCCCTTGCTTTCGTTTGGCTTCTTCTTGCTCTTTATCTCTGCTTCTCGACTTGTTTACGCTGGATTTCTCACCTGCTTTTTGGCTTATCAAACCTGGCTCTTTCTCTTGTCGAGTGTCGCATTTTTTCTCTCATAGTCGCCTCGTCACCCATAAGGAGTGCTGTGCGAAATGCCTCCATTTCCATAAGGAAGCGATCCATTTGTTCTATGAGAGCGTCTTTGTTCAGCAAAAATAGTTCGCTCCACATTGCATCATTTATTTTTGCGATTCTGGTTAGGTCGCGGAAGGAGTCTCCCGTATATGCCTCAAGTCCCTCTTTGGGGTTGCAGTTCATAAGCGAAACGGCTATAACGTGTGTTAGCTGTGAGAGGAAGGCTATCATCTGGTCGTGCTCTTTTGCCGAGAGGATGCTGATTCGACCAAATCCGAGTATTCTTCCAATATGCGAGCAGGTCTCTATTGCCTCGGTGCTGTTTTTCTCGGTGGGCACGACAATGTAGTTAGCACCACGGAAAACCTTGGCATCGCTATTATGGACACCGCTCCCCTCACGGCCTGCCATCGGGTGTGCAGAAATAAATTCCACATCTTCCCTAAGAAGCGTCTGCACTCTCTCGACTACACCGCTTTTTACACCGCTAACATCGGTTATAAGTGTGCCGGGCTTGATTAAATTGCCGTGCTTTTCTACCCACTCGATAAAAACCTCGGGGTAGAGGGCAAAAACTATTATGTCCGCCCATTCGAGCGCGTCCTGTTCGATAGTGGTATAGCCCTCTTCAATTATTCCTTTTTCGAGGGCAAAATCGATATCAGACTGCTCTTTTGTAATACATCTGACCTTATAGCCCGCCTCGGAAAGTGCCTCGGCATATCCACCGCCTATTATTCCAAGACCGACTATAAGAAACTTGGTTTCTTTTGTTATTTTCATCTCTTTATTTAGTTATCTTCGTATTCATTTACCCCAATTCCAAGCGAACGCAAATGGTCAAAGAATTCGGGGTAGCTTTTTGCTATTGCCTCCGCACCTACAATCTCACCACCTGTGAGGGTTAAAAGAACCGCCATCGACATGACTATTCGGTGGTCGTTGTGCCCGAAAAGAGGCTCCCCTGGTGCGTGGAAATCGGCAGGATAGACCACTACCTTGTCGTCGTAAACGGTGACTGAGGTGCCAAATTTCGTAAGCTCCTCTGCCATAGCGCGAGCTCTGTCGCTCTCCTTGATTTTCAGGCGTTTCGTACCACTAAAAATACCGCCGTTTTTCGCCGCCGCTACCGCAAACAGTATCGGACCCAGGTCGGGACAATCGCCAATATGTATTGTAGAGGTTCCAAGCTCTAACTGTGGATAAAATCTCTTGTATGCTTTGTCACCCTGCAGGCTGTTTTCATATAGACCCGCCACCAGAACAGAAGATCCAAACAGGTTAAGCGCATCTATAAATGCAGCGCCGGAATAATCTCCCTCTACCTCGGTATCGGTTGGGTTGTACTTTTGTCCGCCGGGGATATGGAGCGTGTGCTCGTCCTCCCATTCAACCCTCACGCCAAAGATACCAAGAGCCTGTATCGTCATATCGATATATGGCCTTGACTCTATGGGGGGAGTGATATGTATTTTGCTGTCACTATTTAACAGGGGGAGAGCAAATAATAGACCGCTAATAAACTGGCTTGAAACATTGCCAACAACCGAATACTCACCTGCCTTAAGCGGACCCCTTACGGTGATGCTCTCACCGTCCGAGAGAAAGCCAAAGCCCTTTTCGCCCGCAAGCGAGGTGTATACATCCATAGGTCTTGACATCAATGACTTCGAGCCGACAAATCTTGCGCACTTCTTTGATAAAAGTGCGGCAGGGATAAGGAAACGCAGAGTGCTTCCGCTCTCTTTACACTCAAGGGGCGAGGAAATAGAGGATTT
>JAZSMN010000009.1:0-2823 GCA_045535925.1 Eubacteriales bacterium | reverse complement strand
ACTAAATGTTAAAATATGAGTATGAAATCTAAAAAATTTCAAAATACAAAAAAAGGAGAATGCTTTATGAACAACCTTCGTAAAATCTTTTGTGCGGTTTTGGTATTTGCAATCCTTTGCAGCGCTCTTGCATTTGTGATTAACGCCGAGACCACCGTATTCACCCCCCTGAGACGCTTCGAAGAGGGTAACGTCCCCAATAATACAAAATCGTCAGCTGAGGGCAACCTCTTCTACGACTTTTCTACCTGGGGCGCTCAGGACGCTTACAAGAACACTCTTCAGCCCTATATCGTATACGATAATGGTAGCGAAGATGGTTACTACCTCGCCAGAGTAGAGAGTGATGGCAAGGATGTCATCGGTGTCGGTTCTGATACCCACAACCACATCAACCTCTACATAAATGGCACACCCGCAGTTGGTGCCGGTGATGTTATCGTTTATGAGACCGATATGTATTTCGAGTCTGATGTTATTTCCGGCTTGTACTTTGGTCTTAACATCCGTAACGAAAGCGGCGCGGTAAATACTGCGCAGGACTATGATGTAGCTCCTAAGCTTCCCATAGGTAAGTGGTTCCGCCTTACTCTTATCGCTGACTTTGATACCAACATGGCTTACTACTATGCTGATGGCGAGCTCATAAGTACTCGTGACAAGCTTGTAAGAGGCGACACAGACCCCGAGACCACAACCTACGCTCTTCACACCTTGAGATGGCAGTTCTACCAGGCTACTATCAGTCACGGTCAGAGCTTGGCATTCGACAATGTGTATGTAAACATTTACAAGGCTGCTGATATTGGCACCTATGTTCCCGGTGACGAGACCCTCGAGGGCTTCGAGAAGGCTACTCCTTATTCGCTTCGTGAGGTTGTTCCAATTGCGAAGATCGACGGCGAGCCCTACTACACCGCTAACGAGATCAAGGAAAAGCTTTCCACTTCTCTTAAGCCTGTTATGATTGAGATTCTTCGTGACTCCAACGCAGTTCTCACCATCAGCTGTGATGCAACCATCCAGACCAACGGCATCGAAGTCCTTATCGATACTCCTGAGGGCAGCCAGATGACCGGTCCCGACGAGAATGGCTTCATAGAGGTAGACGTGCCTTACACCCCTGCTTACACGGTTGAGAGCGGTGGATTTGATGCTTCCTTCATCAGGAGCAACGGTGATAAGAACGTCTCTATTCTTAACGGTGTCTACGGAGGCATAGATTATTTCGCTTCTGATTCCAAGATCAACCCCTATGCAGGTGGCGACTCTTACCTTAAGGTTACTCCCGTTAAGGACACTCCAATAGGCAGCGATATAGAGGAAGTTCGTATCTACTACACCGACAGATACTATCTCGAGATGAACGACTTCTATGTAATCGACTTCGACGTTGCTACCGAGAGCGAGTTTGCTGATCTGGTGCTTATTCCTGTGCTTATACATTCCGACGGTGAAAACTCTAGAAATGTTGATCGTCTTGATGGTGAGACCATCAGATTCAAGGACTTCATTGATCCTAGCAACGAGTGGGCTCACGTTACCGCTATAGGTGATATCGCAAGCAACAAGATGTACCTCTTCGTTAACGACGTGCTTATAAACGATAACTACGGTGTTGCGTACAATGCAGAGCTTGCTGCGGCAAAGGGCATTGACCTTACCGAAAAATTTGAAAACAATCACAGCACAGGACCTCTTAACTTCGTTGAGCTTCGTCTTGGCTTTACCGGCAAGGATGCTGAAAGCACTATCAGCACAACCGATACCACGCTCTTTAAGAATCTTGCTGTAAGAAGATTTGCTGGCTCCGAGAACGAGGATATCGCAACCGCTGTTGAGGGCAAGTCTCTTACCAATTGGGCAAACAACAAGAACACCACCAAGGGCGAAAAGCTTCCCAACATCATCGTGGTTGACGGTGTTGGCTACGGCAACGCTGTTTTGGCAAACGAAGTTATCTCCAAGGATAACGGTACTACCAAGGAAATCTCCTTCAGAGCAGACTTCGAGACCACTATTCACATCGCCGGTTCCGCTATCCTTGAGACTAACGGCCTTGGTAATTATGTAATCGATGGCGAGGACCAGGGTCCCGTTTACTTTGTGGACGAAGACGGACTCCCCGCTATGATAGCAGCATCCACCTCCATCTCCGAGAAGGATGGCAAGATTTACATCAGCCAGGTTACTATCGAGAACGCACTCGAGACCTGCCAGGCTGTTTACTGGGCACTTGACGAAAACTTCGATCCTTATTTGACCATATATTATCCCGCGGGCACCGAGATCCGCTATATGCAGCACCCCGACTTCGACCTTGACATCAACAATATCGTAATTGATGGTGTTCCCTATGACTTCGGCGGCTGGATTGACGCAAACGACGGCTCCATTGTTGAAGAGCTCGGCATTGCAAAGGCTGGCGCAGATGCGTCCTACTATCCTATGCTTAAAGAGAAAGAGATCACCGCTACTCTTACCGGTGTAATGTATAACCTCTCTCTCTACACCGACTATGCTATCAACCTCTTCGTTCCTGCTGACATTTATGTTGGCGAGGCTACCGAGACTGTTACCGCCGGTGGTATCCAGTACGTAGTTCTTACCCAGGAAGTTGCAGCAACCGAGATTGGTAAGGCAGTTGAGTTTGAAGTAACCTTCACCGAGGGTGGAAGAGAATTCACCCAGACCGTAGCTGTATCTGTAATCGAGTATGCAGAGGCTGTTATGGCTTCTAACTACTCCAAGATGCTTAAGAGAACCATTATGGCCGCTCTTAACTACTCCGAGACCGCAATCGAGGAGCTTGTTGACCCTGCT
>JAZSMN010000136.1:0-2871 GCA_045535925.1 Eubacteriales bacterium | reverse complement strand
AAATCCTTGCGCCTTGATTTTAGTCAGACAGTATGATACAATGAATATACAGAGATGATATAATTTTTTTACATCACGGGTAATTCTATGTAGTCAAAATTCACTTATTAAATGGAGGTGAACTAAATGAAAAAAGTTATTTCTGTATTGCTGTTAGTTTCTATTAGTCTTTGCTTGCTGGCGAGTTGTAACGAGATAAACAACTATTATAGTGTAGAGGTCACGGGTTCAAAGTGGTCGTTAATAGAGCCAATTGAGTCACAGTATCAAGCAGGAACGTTGGTTCAAATAAAATCCTATCCAGTGACCGATGTATCCTTACATGTATTTGTTAATGGTGAAGAAATACCTATGATCCATTATGATTCGGATTATTGGGGCTTCGAATTTGTGATGCCTGAAGAAAACATCAAAATACATCTAACTTACGACAATTTTTACGGCAAAGAAAATTATGTATTTGAAGAGTTATACTCGCTTAGATTTTTGACAGAAGAAATCACTAAGGTTTCAATTAGAACAACAAATTATTCGGAGAAATATAGTTTTATTGAAAACAAATATTCATCAAAACCAGAGGATATTGATTGTTTCAAAGCAATATTTAACCAAAAACTGATAAAGGTAGATAATAACATTGCCTCTAATTCTATCTATGGAAATGAGTACATATTCTATAATGACATTTTCTATGATGATTTATGGCATAGTGAAATACTTTTACAAGAACTTAAGTTCAATGATGAGTTCTTAACTTGGAATGATTTTTCCAGCTGGCAGGCATTTAAGTTTGAAGATGAGAATTATGTTTTGCCTAACATTGAAAATCCAGATCTTGTTACCTATTCATTCAAATATGACGGTCGTAGCAGCGATGTTAAAAAATATGGCGATGAGTCGTTTTCAATTCGATATGTGCATATTAATTCGATCGAATTTATTCCATACAAGGGAGAGTGCTTAGATACCGAACCAATGTTTTATTTGGATAGCGGATATGGAAAAATAAATTTGTTGAGTTCGTCCATTTTTGAACTTAATGACGAGTACTATGAAATCATTTCCGGAATGGAATATTGGGCGTATTCTTATTGTCAGTTGGAAAAATATATATAACAGAGTTGTTGATATAATCAATTGATTTTTGTGATATTCCGTATCATTATATCGTCTACATACTATAACCTTTTTACCGCTTTTACAAAAGAAGACGGTTTCCCCAAGAAATTATCCTGTTTGTTAACTGCTCCAAAAAAGTCGCATCGAAATCGATGCGACTTTTTCTTTATATATCTTTAGCTTTTTTGCTCTCGGAGTTTTATTCTATCCACTCAAGCGAGCGCCCAACTGCCTTTCTCCAAATGCGGAATTTTTCATCTCTCCAGGTGTCATCCTTCTCTGGAGTTACAGAAAGCTCTATCTGGTGCTTTTCTCGAATTTCGTCTGTCGAAGAGTACACACCAAGAGCAAGACCGCATAGATAGGCAGCACCAAGAGCGGTGGTCTCGATATTCTTTGGCCTTTCTATCGGGATTCCGAGGACATCCGATTGTATCGATAGCAACAGGCGGTTTTGACTCGCACCACCGTCCACCGAGAGTCGCTCTACCTTAACACCGCTTGACTTTTCCATAAGGTCGACCACATCGGCAGTCTGGAAGGCAAGCGACTCGAGAGTCGCCCTGATTATATGATTTTTCGTTGTCGCTCTATTGATGCCAATAATCATACCTCTTGCGTAGGGATCCCAATAGGGAGCTCCAAGCCCTGTAAAGGCAGGTACAACCACAACTCCACCGCTATCCTCGACCTTGGACGCATAGTATTCGCTGTCATACGAGCTATCTATTATCCTAAGTCCGTCGCGTAGCCAACCAATCGCCGCACCTGCTGTAAACACCGAGCCCTCTAATGCAAAGGTCCTCTTCCCACCGATAGACCAAGCTACTGTGCTTATAAGCCCACTGTCGGTAATAAGAGGAGTATCTCCTGCATTCATAAGCAAAAATGCACCAGTGCCATAGGTGTTTTTGATATTACCCTTGTCGAAGCAACACTGACCAAATAGGGCAGCCTGTTGGTCACCCGCAACACCTGCGATAGGCACACATTCCGAAAACAAATCTTCATCTGTATACCCAAATATTCCACTTGAGTCCATAAGCGAGGGAAGAATAGAGCGGGGAATATTAAATAGCGAGAGGAGCTCATCGTCCCAATCGCCTGTATGTATATTATAGAGCTGGGTTCTTGATGCGTTGGAGTGGTCGGTTGCGTGTACCTTTCCACCGGTCATCTTCCATATAAGCCAGGAATCGACTGTTCCAAAGCACAACTCACCCTTTTCCGCCCTTTCCCTTGCTCCCTCGACATTATCAAGTATCCAGGCGAGCTTTGTGGCCGAAAAGTAGGGGTCTATCATAAGTCCTGTTTTGTGGCGGATCATTTCTTCAAGACCGCGGGCCTTAAGACCGTCACAATATCCTGCGGTCCTGCGACATTGCCACACAATGGCATTGTATATAGGTGCTCCTGTCGCCCTATCCCACACAATGGTAGTTTCTCTTTGGTTGGTTATACCGATACCAATGACGCTCGACCAGTTTGCACCTATCATGGTGAGAGCCTCTGTCGCCACCGCCATTTCGGTAGACCAAATTACCATAGGATCGTGCTCGACCCAACCCTCTCGCGGGTAAATACCGGCAAACTCCTTTTGTGCCATGCTTACCGCTTTTCCACATTCGTCAAAGAGAATTGCGCGAGAGGAGGTAGTGCCTTGGTCTAATGACATTATATATTTTTTCATAGCATCACCTTATACATTTTATGTCACATTAAGGTTAAAGTTCCTTTTTCTTCTTGTAAAAT
>JAZSMN010000221.1:0-2198 GCA_045535925.1 Eubacteriales bacterium | reverse complement strand
TAAAGCCGTTTTTAATGAGGGTGTCTATATGCCCTCTGATATCTCCGCCTGCACCACTGCACGGGCAGGTGTGTACGTGCATCTCGTATTTATACATTTGTTTGCCTCTTCCTTTTTTAATTCTTTAGCACAGCGCCTTTTATTCTATGCTTATTCTTCGGCACAGCGCCACTTTCCCTATACTGTTACTTTGAAAGGTCAAGTCCCACAATCTTGTCAGCAAAGAAGAACTTGCCGAAAATATACTTGTTGGATGCCGACTCGGATAGGGTAATAACCTTGCCATCATACCAGTCCATATCCTCGCTCATCGCAGGGCCTTTTACTATTCTTTCTATCTCTGTCAGATAATACACGGGTGCGCCGTCGAGTCTTTCGCCACTATCGACAGCCTCGCTCTCGTTATAGACGTAGTACACCGAGTCATTTAGGCCATAGGAGGTGGAAAGCACCACCTTGCCGTCGGGGGTAAAGCACACGCCCTGGACATAGTCCCTCACTGCGTATATCTTGTCGGGGGTAGAAAGGTCGTCTATATCATATCTTGTTATGATAGCCAAATAGTTGCCATCGGGGGTATTAAAGGAGTGGTCGGTTTCATAGCCATTCTTCAGGTCGCTGAACTCACCCACATAGAGATATTCCTCGTTTGTGAAAACGAAGGAGGCGTTGTTGTTTACCGCTGTTCCCGTGCCGATATCCACCACGTCGCCGTTTTTTGCATTCAATAAATCAGAGAGAGGGAAGGTGTAGATTTTACTGCCGTTTGCGATATAGACGCAGTCGCCCGTGATACCTATACCGCCTGCGTGACCTGTGTATTTCTCGCCGCCTCTTGTGAGGGTGACGTATTTGGACTCGTTATTCTCGTTGGTTATGTATATACGGGAGTTGCTCTTGTCGGTCATATAGCCGCAAACTATTATAATCTCGTTTTCCTCGCTAACCGCCACACCCTGGCAGACAAAGTTGTCACCAAGTCCCGGGTTTGTGCATATATCCGTCTTTATCGAATAATATTCACTGTAAATGGCGAATTTTGCCATATTAAGTCCACCCCAAACCAATAACACAAGAGCAAGCACTCCGGCAAGGGTAAAAAGGCAAATTTTTCCGACCAATTTAAGTATCTTCATACTGAACTCCTTTAAGTATTTTTGTTACGAATTGATTATAGCACAGATAGGAAAAAATATCAACAAATTTTGATAAAAACCCTTAACCCGGGGGGGGGCGAAGCGTCGAGGAAGAACAAAAAGCTTCTTTGCACATTCAAAACACACCCGTGCGGTATCTTACTAAAATAATAAAAACAAAATAAAAGCACCCGCCACCTCGAAAATCACAAAAGGATTTTATGTGGGAAGCGAGTGCTTATTGAAAAAATTATTCTTTTACCTCTATGGTATTTCTGTTTTTCGTAATCAGATAATATACGAGATAGAATACCGCCATATATACAAAGAACAGCACGCAAACGGTAATAGGATAGATAACTGGATGACCTCCGACGATGTTGAAAATTATATCGTAGGGTGTGCCGTCGCCACGCATAAGGAACATATAGTTGTAGTCGATAAGGACGTTTATTATATATGAAACAATGCAGAACACCGTAACGATGCCAAAGCCGATGGGGATATTCTTTTTCTTCATACTTGCCATTCCCGAGAAGAGAATGTAGAGCGAGCAGAAGCCTGAAATCGTATGTGTCAGGGTTGTATGTATAATGTCATAGGAGAAGATGGGATAACAGGAGTAGTCGTTGCCTGCACCATATGTACCAAGCAGAGCACCGAGTATGCCGAAGATAAATACAAAGTCCAGCGCCGCCTCTCTTACCACGCCCTTGGAAAAAGCGGCGAGAGGGATAGTGATAAGCTGAATACTGCAAAGGAAAAAGGGAAGCACGTACATCCACTTTGTAGGGTCACCCGAGCGAACACAAACGAGAATCATTCGTATAATTTCAAGCGAGTCGATTATGATAGCCGCCGCTACAAGCACACGGTTTTTCTCTTTATCGGATTTTGTACGGTTTTTTCTGCCGAAAATTACCGCAAGGGTCGCCATAATTATTAAAGCGGTAGTTACGAATAAAATATGCTGCCAGGATAGGTATCCCTCGGCAGGACGGGTATATCCGTCAAAACCAAAAAATTCTTTCATAGTACACCTCACAGTTACAACCATTATAC
>JAZSMN010000031.1:0-2222 GCA_045535925.1 Eubacteriales bacterium | reverse complement strand
ACACCCACCACCTCTGGATATGCATCCCTGACCATAGAAACAAGCTCGTCACTCCCAGGCAGAGCCTTGCCATTTATAACAAGGGTCAAGAGCACCTCGCCCGACACCTCGCCACGGCGAAGGTATATATGCCTTACAAGTCCCCTGCCACTAATTTCGTCATAGACGGAAATATGGTTTTTCTGCATAAAGCTTGTAACAAGCTCGCAAATCTCGGAGAAAATCTTGGGAGTCAAGGGACAGTCGCCAACAGGAGTCACACGGTGCGACTTGGGAGCATAAAAGCCCACCTTAATCTCGCCATTTACCATAGCCACGGGGTACTGTGCCTTGTTTCGATAGCGAAATTCCTCGGGCGAGGTAATGATAGGCGCAGTTTTTGTATGTAGGAGCGCATCGGTGTCAAATAAATGCCGCACCCCGTTTTCCTTAAGCCTTGCCTCCTCCGAGTAGGAGATATTTCGATAGGCACAGCTCTTGCACTCTCTGTTTGGGCAACGCTTTTGTGTGCGCAGAGGGGAGGGGGAGAGCATCTTTTCTACTCTGCCGACCAAGAATGAGGAGGCGGACTTTATAATCTTCACCTCGCACGCATCCCCGGGCACAGTATCCGACACAAATACCACCATACCATCCGCGCGACCTACACCAAATCCAAGGTCGGTCAGGTCCTCTATATTAAGTTTTACTATGGCGTTCTTTTTTAACACGGTATCCACCCTCTCTTATAATATGTAAATAATTGTTTGCAAAATTAGATAAATTCGTCTTTAAATTTGTTCCTGTATTCCTTAGGTGTCATGCCGAAGCTCTGACGGAAGGTCTTTGTAAAGTATGAGGCGTCGGTAAAGCCTGTTTCCTCGGCTATCTCTGCTATACTCTTTGATGTAAGTTCAAGCGCCCGTTTCGCCGCCTTAAGTCGGTATGCTATGATATACTGTCTTAAGGTGATGCCTTTTGCCTCCTTTAGCACCTTGCTAACATAGAACGGATGATAGCCAAATATTGCGCCAATCTCGGTGTTGGATATTTCATCCCCCACATTTTCTCGGATATACGCGTCCAGCGCCTCTACCATTCTTACGGGCAGAGCCTCCTCGTCCACCGTCTCGGCTATCTTCAGTAGCACCAGCTTAAACATAGCCGACAGCACAGCGAGATAACTACCCTCTGCCGAGGTAAATATGTTGCTCATTCGTATAAAGGTGTCGCGCTCTGCCTCAAAGTCCTCGAGATATATCACCTTGTCAAAGGGGTCAAGCCCCTCGACAGAGTGGCACTTTTCCGAGTCAAATTCGCTCGCGGGCACGGGTGCAATCCTCTCGCAGGGCTCTGCCATATCCCTCGTCGGGTCAAAGGTTACCACCACCGCGCGCATATATTGTCCCTTTAACTTGTAGGGCACACCCGAGGGAATTTAGAGTTGATCCCCTGGCGAGAGGTTGTTGTATTTCTTCCCACCAACCACGGCACTCAAACTGCCGCTAACTATGTATATCACACGCGAGTCATAGCCCACGCATTCCTCTTTTCTGTTTATAACCTCATATGTAGATACCGAGCGTATCACGGGATTTAGTAGTTCGAGATTCATATACCCTCCTGTTTTAGAAAATTTCAAGGGGCAGCCACAAAAGTCGACTAACCTCTCTTTTCTATCTAAACATAGTGTAGCATAAACCAGGGGTAAAATCAATAAATATTATAATAAATTATTTAAGAAAATTATATTTTACACCCACTTTTGCTTGAATATGGGAAGTTTTGTTATATTTTCGCCTTTTTTGCTTGTCGCACAGAGGGGTAAAACTTTTTTCTGTTTTCACCTTGATTTTTATGTCTAATTGGTTTATAATTAAATCAAGGATACCCCAGCACAAGTTTCGCAGTCAAATATAAATACTTAACTTTATTACTGGAGGAAAAACAATGAGCAGACGCGGCCCGGACGGAACAGTTTACAGCCAGACGGTGTGGGATGAGCCCAAAAGACCTAACATAGTGTATCTTTTAGCAGCAGACGGCAGACAAATCGGATATATTGAGAAGGCGTGTGTACAAATCGGCAGGTCTTTCTATGCTGTCATGGAGCTTGCACAGTCCTGCTATGGTAGGCAGAGAGGCCAGATTGTAGTCTTCCATGTTTACAGAGGTAACCAGGGCGAGGATAGATTTGACCTTGTGCAGGATAGAAATCTGTTTAATGAAATCATGTACAGATA
>JAZSMN010000040.1:0-7959 GCA_045535925.1 Eubacteriales bacterium | reverse complement strand
GTTTGTGCCTGATATTACAAATTTATGGTCTTACCCGATATTAGAGGTTAATGGTCTTGGAGATGCCGTAGAGTCTTGCCATATATGCCTGCTTGGTCTTGATGTCGGCGTGCATACGAAGGATTTCTTCCTCGGTAAATCTGTCGAGGTCGCCGTCCTTTAAATTATTCTTGTACATTCTGTCGAGGATAAGCGCATAGTTGATATCGACAGCAACAATCTTACCCTGCTTTTCGCACATAACCAGGTTGGAGTTACCCTTAAGCAATTCCTCAACCGCAATAGCACCCATAGTAGAGGCAAGCACACGGTCGCGAAGATTTGGGTTTCCGCCACGGACTATGTGGGCAAATCTTGCAAACTTGGTCTCGACGCCTGTGCCCTCTTGGATGATTTTAGTAAGTTCGGGGCCATATTCCGAGCCAACCCCCTCGGACACTATAACTATGAAGTTACGCTTGCCGAGTTTGCGAGCGTGATTTATATTCTCAACAAGTGCATAGGGGTCAAAGTGAAATTCGGGAATAACCACAGCAGTAGCACCCGAGGCAATACCAGTATGAAGGGCTATATCGCCGGCACCTCTACCCATAACCTCAACAACGTTACATCTTGCGTGGGACTCACAAGTATCACGGAGCTTGTCAACGAGCTCGATAACCGTGTTCATAGCGGTATCAAAGCCGATGGTGTTGTCGGTGGAGGTGATGTCATTGTCGATAGTACAGGGCAGACCGATACAGGGGATGCCGTGCGCGGTAAGGTCGGTAGCACCACGGAAGGTACCGTCACCACCAAGCGCTATAATACCGTCGATGCCAAACTTTTTGCAGGTTGCGACAGCCTTTGCCATACCCTCGGGGGTCTTGAACTCGGGACAACGGTCGGAGTAAAGTATTGTACCACCCTTGTTAATAATGTTAGAAACGTCGCGGAACTCAAGGGGATGGATATCTCCGTCGATAAGTCCCGAATAACCACGATATATACCCATAACCTCAACGTTATGGTAAAGAGCAGTACGAACCACCGCACGGACAGCGGCATTCATTCCCGGTGCGTCACCACCGGAGGTAAGTACGCCTATTTTTCTGAATTCTTTCATAACACACGCCTTTCAATGCTCAAGAAAACCTCTCCCAAATTCGGGGGCAACCGAAGGGGAACCTAATTGCTATTATTATACAACAACAAAAAAATATTTTCAACATATATTTTAAAATTTTTTTGTGAGATATGGCGATTAATTTTGTTCACTTTGCCGACTGATGTGGTATTTATATTGTTTTTTCAAAAAAACATTTTCTCATTTTGTTGACAACATAATATTTTAGTGATATAATTATAAGAAATTTGGGCGTAATATTTTACCCCCTATTTTGTTTGATAAATAACCCAGTTTGCCCCTGATAAGCGAGGCTTGTTTTGGGCGACGCGACCAATATAAAAGGAGGGCCTACAATGTATATTGCTCTGATAGCGGATGACAACAAAAAAGAATTGATGGCACAGTTTTGCATTGCTTACTCTGGTATACTCGCCAAGCATAATCTGTGTGCTACCCACATTACCGGCAAGTATATTTCTGATGCCACCAGCCTTGAGATAGAGACTCTGCTCGCAGGCGATTACGGTGGAACCGACCAAATTTCCTCGATGGTTTCCTTCAACGAGATAGATATGGTATTCTATTTCCGCAGCACCGACTCGGCTCGTATAACTGACGAATCCGAGCTTAACCTCTTGCGTCTTTGCGACGTGTACAACATTCCTCTTGCGACAAATATCGCCACCGCCGAGGCTCTTGTAACCGCCCTCGATGCGGGCAACCTTAACTGGCGCGAGTTTATAAATCCTCGCAGCGAATACAATATGAAGAAGAAAGGCAGACTCTGATTTAGTCCCCCTCAGGCGAGGTGACTATCGGCGAAATACCGCCACTACAGAGGAGTAGCCCAAGGCTGGCTCAATCCCCATATCGGTTTGAGGCAGTCTTTTCTTTACCAAGGAGAAAAAATGAAGTTAGCCAAGATAACCGTACACTCTGTTATAGAAAACCTCGACGAGGGTGGCATCGCCGTGGACGAGCCCGAAATAAGCATAACCACCGTCACAGGAAGCATCAAGGACGACGGCGGAATACTACACCTCGCTTTCGCCGAGTCTGTCGAGGGTGGTAGTGTGGAGTGTCACATCGCTATATACCCCGACGGCAAGGTTTCGCTCTCTCGAAGAGGGGCTATAGTCAGCGACATTCTCTTCGGGGAGGGTGAGGAGTGCCACACTATCTATGCTATACCCCCATACAAGTTTGATATGGTGGTATACACCCGCCGTGTGCGTAACGAGTTGAGTGCCGAGGGTGGTATTTTGCGCCTGCTATATTCTATGAATGTGGGCGGACAAGAGAAAACCGTCAGAATGAAAATCACCGTAGCATAATAAGTCTACCCTAAGGTGTAAAGTTGAAACAAAGATAGAAAAACAAAAAGAAAAAGGAAAGGATAGCCCTATATGATGACCGAGAGCGAGCTCAAAGCAAGAATAAAACAGGGAAACCTGGGCGGTTGTTATATCCTCACAGGCGAGGAGGACTATCTCAAGCGCTATTACCTATCAGAGATAGAAAAAGCGGTGATAACCGACGACAGCTTTGCCTTTTTCAACCATGTAGTATATGACGGTGCGGCGGTGAACTTTGCCGCTGTGTCCGACGATATAAAAGCGCCACCGATGATGGCCGACTACAAGCTTATCGTGTGGAAATACCCCGCCTTTACCAAGATGAAGAGCGAGGACCTGGAGGCCTTTACCCAGGTTCTTGCCCTGCTTAAAGAATATGACAATGTGGTCCTTTTGTTCCTTGCGGGAGAGGGCGAGCCCGACCTCGGCAACCCGAAAAAGAGTTCCTCCTTTGTCGGCAGGTTTGGTGAGGATGTCAATATTATCAAGTTTGACAAAAAGACCTCGGAGGGAGAGCTTTTGGGCTGGCTCTCCAGACACTTTGCCGCCGAGGGAGTTACCGCCTCGGCAAATGTGATGCGCGCGCTTCTGTTTCGCTCGGGTCATAACCTCTCCGTCCTAAACGACGAGGTTATAAAGCTCTCACTCTTTGCCAAGGCAAACGGCAGGGGCACCGTAACAGAGAGGGATGTGGAAGAGGTGGCATCCTCTACCCCAGAGTGCGACACCTTTGCCCTGTCCAACGCCCTGTGCGAAAGAAACAAGCAGGCCGCTCTCTTGGCCCTGTCCGAGATGAAGCTACGCAGGGTGGACCCTATTATAATTATGTCTATGATTGCCAAGACTATGACCGAGCTTGCCACAGTATCTATAATGCTGGCGGACGGAATGAATGCCGAGGACATAACAGCGGCCACCAAGATGCATCCGAAACGTACACCCCACGTGATAAATGCGGCTCGACGCTTCACAAAAGAGCACGCAGTAAAGATAGTAGCCGAGCTGTTGCGTGTAGACACGGGGGCAAAGTACGGCGGAGTTACAGGCTACACGGCGGTAGAGCTCTTTATCACCAAGTGCCTTTAAATTATTTTGATGTATTCAAATTTAAGCTTTTTCAAACCGTGAATATCTAAACTATAAATATATAAAGGAAAAAATATGAAAAAATCAATTATTCGCATAAGCGCCCTTATCCTTCTTTTGGTGCTGCTTGTTATCCCCACCCTCACCTCCTGCAAGAAGGACGTGTACTATGTAAAGATGAGCTTTGGCACCTATGGTGACATTGTGCTCGAGCTTGACAGAAAGAGCGCACCCGCAACCGTCGACAACTTTATCGGCCTTGTAAACTCCGGCTTCTACAACGGTCTTACAATAAACCGCTCGCAGCTCGGCTTTGTTATCCAGGGTGGCGACCCCTCCACCGGTGGCAAGAGCGAGACCCCCTCTATCAAGGGCGAGTTTTCCTCCAACGGATACTACGGCAACAACATCGAGCACGTAAGAGGTGTTATCTCCATGGCTCGCTCCACCGACCCCAACTCTGCCTCCAGCCAGTTCTTCATCTGCCTTGGTGACTGCCGCTCCTCGCTTGACGGCTCTTATGCAGGCTTTGGCTATGTGGTCGAGGGTATGGATGTTGTTGACAGCATCGCAAGCTTTATGGCACCCTATGGCAATGCTGGCTATGGCTTTGTTTATGACAAAAACTACCAGGTGACAATAACAGGCGCCCAGGTGCTTGAAGACTACAAATAAACAATATTGGTGATAATATACAACTAAACAGAAAAAACATCCCTAAAATCCTAAACACAACTTGCCCAAAGGTTATTGACAGAGAGAGTCCTGTGTGTTACAATAGTTAAAATAAAAAATTAAGTATAAAGAGAGGAACCGAAAATGGCAACCTATTTTACCGAACCCTCACACACCTTTAGTGAGTATTTGCTCGTCCCCGGATACACCGACGAGAGATGCATCCCATCTAATGTTTCGCTCCGCACCCCGCTTGTAAAGTACAGAAAGGGCGAGGAAGAGTGTCCCCTTATGATGAATATCCCCTTGACCAGCGCTATCATGCAGTCTGTATCCAATGATACAATGGCTATCGCTCTGGCAAAAGAGGGTGGCGTTGCCTTCATCTACGGCTCCCAGTCCATCGAGGACGAGGCTGCTATGGTAGCAAGAGTAAAGAACTACAAGGCAGGCTTTGTTGTAAGCGACTCCAACCTTACACCCGACAGCACCCTTGCCGACGTGCTCGCTCTCTACGAGGAAAAGGAGCACTCCACTATGGCGGTTACCGATGACGGAAGCGCAAATGGTATTCTTCTTGGTATCGTTACCTCTCGTGACTATAGAGTTAGCCGTATGGATGTCAGCGAAAAGGTTGCTTCCTTTATGACTCCTATCGAAAAGCTGATCACCGCCCCCGAGGGAACCACCCTTAAGATGGCGAACGACATCATCTGGGAGCACAAGCTTAACTCTCTTCCTATCGTAGACAAGAACGGTAGACTCCTCTACTTTGTATTCCGCAAGGACTACTCCCAGCACAAGGAAAATCCCCAGGAGCTTCTCGACGCAAACAAGAGATATATCGTTGGCGCAGGTATCAACACCCGTGATTTCGCAGAGCGCGTTCCCGCCCTTATCGAGGCAGGTGCCGACGTTCTTTGCATCGACTCCTCCGAGGGCTACACCATTTGGCAAAAGCGCGCTATCGACTTCATCAGAGAGAAATATGGCGACAGCGTAAAGGTTGGCGCAGGCAACGTTGTTGACAGAGACGGCTTTATGTTCCTTGCCGAGGCGGGTGCCGACTTTATTAAGATTGGTATCGGCGGTGGCTCTATCTGTATCACCCGTGAGCAGAAGGGTATCGGTAGAGGTCAGGCCAGTGCGGTTATCGAGGTTGCTGCCGCAAGAGATGAATATTATCAAAAGACAGGTGTCTATATTCCCATCTGCTCCGATGGTGGTATAGTTCACGACTATCATATGACTCTGGCTCTGGCGATGGGCGCAGACTTTATGATGCTTGGTAGATACTTCGCAAGATTTGACGAATCCCCCACACCCAAGATTATGATTAACGGTCAGTATGTTAAGGAATACTGGGGCGAGGGCTCTAACAGAGCGAAGAACTGGCAGAGATACGACCTCGGTGGCAAGAGCGGTCTTTCCTTCGAGGAGGGCGTTGACTCCTATGTTACCTACGCGGGCTCGCTGCACGATAATGTAGAAAAGTCGCTCTACAAGGTTAAGTCCACTATGTGCAACTGTGGCGCTATAACAATTCCTGAGCTTCAGGAAAAGGCAAAGATGACCCTTGTTAGTGCAACAAGTATCGTGGAGGGTGGCTATCACGACGTTATGCTCCGCTCTACCACTACCGGTGTTAAGTAATTAAGCTGTTTCTACAAATGAGAGGAGCAATCCTCTCGTTTGTCGTTTTTACCCCTTTTTAGGGGCAAATCTGTAAATGGTGAATTTATTCACTTCAAAACCGCATTATAATAAGTAAAAGCAAAAAGTTATACCAATGAGAAATGGCAAAAATGATATAAAAATCACAAAACTTTTTAACAAAAAACGCAAATCAATGTCAAAGGAGGCAAAATGAACAAACTAATTATACCCGAGGGATATCGCCCAAAAACCGACCTGTACCGCACTCAAAAGGCAATATCCTTTATAAAAGCAACCTTCCAGGAAAAATTAGCCGAGGCGCTAAACCTCAGGCGCGTTTCCGCACCCCTGTTTGTTACCGAGGCCTCCGGACTTAATGACAACCTCAACGGTCACGAGCGACCCGTCAGCTTTGATATCCCCGCGGTGGGTGAAAACGGTCAAGTCGTCCACTCCTTGGCAAAGTGGAAGAGGCTCGCCCTCAAGGAGTACGGCTTTTATGTAGGGCGCGGACTTTACACCGATATGAATGCTATTCGCCGCGACGAGGACCTTGATAATATCCACTCGATATATGTGGACCAGTGGGACTGGGAAAAGGTGATTACAAAGGAGGAGCGCACCCTTGACTACCTCACTCAGGTGGCGCGCGATATTGTAGGTGCGATATGCGATACGGAGGAGTTATTAAAGAGTGAATTTCCCGAGCTCCGTGGCGTAGAGCTGTGCCGCGACTTGTATGCTATAACCTCCACCGAGCTGTATGAAATGTTCCCGAGCCTCACTCCCAAGGAGCGAGAAAATGAAATATGTAGAAAATATGGCACCGTCCTGATTATGCAGATAGGTGGCCCTATCAAGGGTGGTGAGCCCCACGATGGCAGAGCGCCCGACTATGACGACTGGGACCTCAATGGTGATATACTCTTCTTTAACCCCGTCCTCGGCTCTGCCCTTGAAATATCCTCTATGGGTATCAGGGTAGACGAGGAATCTATGGAAAGGCAGTTAAAGGCTCGCGGCTGTGAAGATAGGGCAACTCTCCCCTTCCACAGTATGCTCCTGCGAGGCGAGCTCCCCCTGACTGTCGGTGGCGGTATTGGTCAGTCAAGACTATGTATGCTGATAATGGGGTGCGCCCACATAGGCGAGGTGCAGTCGAGCATCTGGGATAAGGAAACAGTGGAGGGCTGCTGGGAGGCGGGCATCAGGCTCCTGTAATAGAGCAAGGATGAAAGCGCCCAAAAGATAAAAAGGCTTTAGAAGATAAACAAAGAAAAAAGCCCTGGCGCAAACAAACCGAGGGGCAAAAGCATTTTTTTAACCATTCAAGGGATAAATAACCATAGACAAACACAAATCAAGGGATAAAAGGCGGAGAAAAAGGCGATAAAAACGGCAAAATCTCCCCAAAAAGTGACAAAAAGACAAAAATAAAGCGGGAAGCAAATTCTTTTTGGTTTTTTTCAAAAAGGTATTGACAAAGCGCATTTATTTTGTTATAATAGTCTGCGTCACGAGGAAATATCCTTTGACTTGCTGCTATGGCTCAGTTGGTAGAGCACATCCTTGGTAAGGATGAGGTCCCCAGTTCGAATCTGGGTAGCAGCTCCAGACACCCCCGAGGTTTTTACCTCGGGGCTTTGGTTTTTTATAGGAAGCTTTGCTTTTTGTTTCAGCCTTCCCGACGGGGTGTCCCGAGCTGCTACTCCGTCGAGGACTGGGCTTTGTCGCATATAGCACAAGATATATCCCCACCTCCTTGCACAGTCCCCATAAGGTTAAGATGATACAGCCACTTTACAGGTGCGACAAATACAGTTCGCCCCTTTAGCCATCCCACGGCAGATGGCGAACATCTGGGTTTTTCTCGCCGTCCCCTCGATGGGGGCAAGAGAAAATAGCTCCAGACACCCCCGAGGTTTTTACCTCGGGGCTTTGGTTTTTATGGGGGTTATGCTCTCGCCGCGGCTTTTTCGAGGGAGCAAGGCGGTGCCCAAAAATGATATCCGTCAAAGACGGATGATATCCACCAAGGTGGATGAAATCGCTTCGCGATGATATCTCGCTGTGCGAGGT
>JAZSMN010000195.1:0-3645 GCA_045535925.1 Eubacteriales bacterium | reverse complement strand
ATTACGCAACCGTCGCATAGTCGCGCTCCGTCGCCTACGGGGGCTTCGGCTTGGACTGCTCCTTGCTTTGGGTTGTCTCCCGTCGCAAAAACAATACTCAATTGTTTTTTGCTCGCTCGCATTTAACTATGCAGGCGTATTAAGTTTTATGCAACAAAAGTAACAGTAGGACGATTGGGAGGGGTTTATTATATATCGCAACCGTCGCATAGTCGCGCTCTGTCGCCTCCGCCAGACTTCGGCTTGGACCGCTCCTTGCTTTGGGTTGTCTCCCGTCGCAAAAACAATACTCAATTGTTTTTTGCTCGCTCGCATTTAACTATGCAGGCGTATTTAGATTTTGTTTAAGTAGATAATTAAAGATAAAATAACACTCTTAGGAAAGAGGCTTGATATAAATATAATCAAATCATTTTTTTGTGCTCAATTATTGTACCACATTGGGAGGGAAAAGTCAATATTTTATTTTATAAATTGTATAGTCTATTTTTGAGGGCTTTTTCTCTTGCATATATAGAATGAAAAAAGACAAAAAATATTGTTAAACCTACCCCGTGTAAAATTTTATAGATATATACCGGGAATATTAAAGCGGTTATGTAAATAAAAGTTTGCGTCATCCTTGGCTACAATCCGCATAATTAAGGTTGTGCTTTCGTTTTCTGTTTGTCTGTCTTGTTAAAAACGAAGAAGAAAAGTATATATTTCATTCCCCTTGACAAAAAAGTTGGTTTAGTTTAGAATAAATGGTGAAAAATATATATAACGGAGTAGTTATGAAAAATACATTTATTCCAAAAATAAAGAAGGATTGGCTTACCACATTGAAAAATACGTTGCTCGTTATCGCAGGCACCTTGGTCCTCTCATTTGGTGTCGGTATGTTTTTAATCCCCTTTGACCTTGTAACAGGTGGAATTAGTGGTGTAGGTGTGCTTATACACTATGCACTCCAAAATGTTCCATTCCTTGGCGAGTTATCTGCCGACGTATACATTTCTGTACTTAATACAATTTTATTCTTTTTGGGATGGCTTATTCTTGGGCGCTCCTTTGCAGCAAAAACCTTGGTTTCTGCCATTGTATACCCTATAGGTCTTCGCATATTTACTACCCTTTCCTCCAGTGATTTGTTTGGTGGATTTTTCAACCTCGCATCGCCCTATTATGCAGATTACAGCGAGATAACCGTCCTTCTTGCCACCGTTTTCAGCGGTGCAATAATAGGTGCAGGTGTTTCGCTCACCTTCCGTGGTGGCGGCTCTACCGGTGGTATTGATATTCTCGCCCTCACGGTTACAAAATACTTCAGAAAAATAAAGAGCTCCACCGTGCTTCTTTGCACCGACACTGTGATAATTGCCTGTGGTATGTTTATTATACACAACCTGGCTCTTTCGCTTCTTGGTATTATCTCTGCTCTGGTTTGCTCTATCACCATCGACAAAATCTTCCTTGGTGACAGGGGCGCGCTTATAGCCCAGGTAATTTCTGACAAGCATGCCGAGATAAACGAGGAAATTATTCGTCGCCTTCGCAGGACTACCACCGCTATTGGTGTAGTTGGTGGTTATTCGGGCAAGGAAAAGACAATGCTCACAATAACCTTCCGTATGAACCAGTATGCCGAGTTTACCGCTATCCTGAACGAGATTGACAAAAACGCCTTTGTCACCGTTCACCGTGCCCACGAAATAAACGGCGAGGGCTGGACCTACACGATTCCCGAGCATACCGAGTGGGACGAACGTGGCGAACGCGGCGAGGTATAACTTCAGCAAAAATTCACACGGGTTATGACTTGCCTGACGATATGTAAACAAAAGTTGTCAATATTCCCTATAGAAAGGAGAAGAAATGAATATTCGAAACGTCACCGTGGATTTCTCGAAGAAAAGCGGCAAAATGCGTCCTCTTAACTCTTTGAACTCCGGTCCTCTCTTTGGTATAGATATGTCGCTTGATTATAGAGAAGAGTACCGCTCGCTCTCCGTGCCCTTTGTTCGCACTGACAGAGTGGAGTATCCCCACGGCGGCGACAGATATGTGGATATTCATTGCCTTTTCCCCGACTTTTCGCTTGAGGAGAGGTTCGAGGCCTCTTACAACTTTGCCCCTACCGACAGATATCTTTTGGCAATAAAGGACACCGGGGCCGAGATCTTTCTTCGACTTGGCGAGACTGCCGACCCCTATGAGATAAAATCCTATATTAAAAAGCCAAAGGACATCCTTAAATGGGCGAGGGTATGCGAGAAAATCATCGCCCACTACAACGAGGGCTGGGGCCATGGCTTCAAGCTTGGAATAAAATATGTAGAGATAATGTGCGATATCGACGGGCCTGACGGTTGGCAGGGAAATGTCGAGGAGTATTTTGAACTTTACAGAGTTGTGGCAAACCACCTGCGTCAAAGATTTCCAAGACTCCGTATAGGTGCATACTCCTCGGGTGGATTTTTTGCACTAAACCATTGGAATGGCACGCCCCTGCAAAAGGGGTACGTCGAGACGCTGGAGAAATTCCTTGATTACATAGGTAGCAAAGAAACCTCTGCTCCTCTTGACTTTCTTTCTTGGAAATGTACCGCCGCCAATGCCGAGGAGCTTTCTCTTCACGCAAACTATGCCAAGAACTATCTTATTCAGTCGGGATTTCGCAGGGCACAGAGCATACTTACGCGCTTTGACATTCTCCCGTTAGGCGAGCTCCCGCGACACAAGGAAAGGGAATACCCCTCCCGACTTCTTTCGGCTCTTATCACAGCACAAAAGAGTAGCATAGATATGCTGTTCCTCGCCGAGGCAGACCCCAGGGCAGAGCTTTGCTCGCTCTACTGTACCGAGGATAGAGCCAGCAAGCACTACTTTGCCCCCTATCGCGCTATGGAGATTTTTGGTCAGCTTTACCGTCTTGGCACAGAGGTGGAGACCGACGGAGATTACCGAAAAGAGCTCTCCACACTTGCCGCGACAGACGGCACCGACGGAGCAATTCTCTTGGTCACGAGAGATTACAGTGGAATTATTGAGGTCGACGTAAAGGGCGCAAACTACAGTGCCTACACCCTCCGCGGCCTTATCGGTGGCGGACAGAGAGGTGAGGGCTATTACTCCTCCGACAAGCCCGCCGAGCTAAAGGATGGCAGGCTGCTTCTTCGGGTGGGCAAGCACGAGGTGTATCTAATCAGCTTCTTACAAAGGGTGTAATGGTGACTAATCAAAACACACAGCCGACTATCCTGTTATGGTAGTGAAATCTTTTTGTGGTGTTAAGTCGGATATACAAAACTGCTTTTGGTAAAAGAACACAAAAAATCGTTAATTTTTGTATAGATATTTTTTCGTTAATTAAATATATATATTGACAATCAAGTGTAAATTATGATAAAATAAGCATTGGTAAAAGGTTTTTGCAACTGACGGATATGGGGAGCACCCCGTGGAAGCAAAAATCATTCTGATGTCGACCGTCTGGGCAAAACTACCGTACAAGGTGGCTTTGCCCTTTTTTGAATTTTTGGGCAAAAACGGTTTAAAAAAGGCAAAAAAGCCGTCCTAAACACAAAAAAATGCCTTAATAAAGCAACCAAACAAAAATCGTCAAATTTTATTCGATAAAATCGAAAAGGAGATAACTATGAA
>JAZSMN010000162.1:0-7058 GCA_045535925.1 Eubacteriales bacterium | reverse complement strand
CCTTGTTTTTCCCTCTTTGCACTGGGAAATAGTAGAGTCCCAGGCACGGAGCAACAGCTCGTGCATTGCCCCCTCCATAAGTGTGCGGAATCTGTCGGCTACCTCTGCCCTCTTATTCTCGTCAGGCTCGCTCTCGCCGTGGGCATATTTTCCCTTGGTCCAGTCATAATCCGACAGATAGGCCAAAAGTCGTGCGCTTGCCCCCTCAAAGCTGTCGGGGCGACAGATAAAGAACTCCTTAAAATAGTAGAACTTTATAGCATCGGCGATAAAATCACCTATGAGGTCAGAGGGAGAAGGAAGCCCGTATACGAGGCAATAGTCATTTACCCATGGGACAAAATAGGTATCAAGCCTCGGGAAATCCTTCCTGTATTCTCTCCAGACATTGCATATAGTTCTAATCCCCTCCTCGGGCGGTATCCTGTCAGGAAGGTTTAGCACCTCGAAAACGAAGAGGTAGATATATGAGTAGTCGGTTTTTATATACCTTGAGCGACGGAGCTCCTCGCGCCAGTAAAAGTAGTAGTTTCTCTGCTCGGCAGACATATGCGAATACTGGGGACGGTAGGAGTAAAAGGGGACAAAATCGCACCTTGGGGTCTTGTAATCGAAGAAGATTTCTGCCGTTTTCCTAAAATTGCCGAAGAAATCGTATTTGTCGACAATCCTTTTTACACTTACCCGTTTGATAAGCGATGCCCACACGGGGGTATAGGTCTTTACATCAGGGGCATCGGCTATCTCACCCACACCTCTTGCGGGAATACGAAGGCTATCGCTTTCGGACGGCTGGTAGGCTCCCCTCTCATCGGTATCGAGAGCAGGAATAGTAACCTCTTTTACAGGGTCCTTGGTCATAAAGGGTGACAGTGTGCCGCGCTTTTTAGGTATCAATTTTTCTATGTCCCAAAAATCGTCTTTATCTCTGTTTGACATATTCCCTCCTATCCCGTTTTTTTGCCGTATTTTTATGTTGTTTTTTGAAATTATAACGATGCTTTTTCTTACTAATTCTGCAAATAGTAATTATAACATTTTTATCGCAGATTGTCAATATTTTGAACTTAATTTATATAGAAAAGCGGACGGCAAATGCCGTCCGCCAAGATAAACGTTTTAATTAGTTGGAATTAGCCCCGCCGGTTTGTTCGACTGTGTCAATATCACCATCATCCTGCGGCTTCTCGGTATCTGCAACCGCCGTGGAGATTTCCTTGGTATTTTTGGTAAACCCCGGGAAATTAAGCAGGAATACACCAAGGCAAACAAGCACAAGCGAGATTACAAGGCTAACAATCTCGACAGAGCTCTCCTCGGGGAGCATAATCGCGGTGAGAATAACACCGAAAACAGGGGTCATAAAGCTGAAAATGGTTACTTTGGAAACAGGGTTGTACTTTAATAGAACACCCCAAAGTGCATAGGCAACTGCAGAGAGAAGCGAAAGGTAAATAAGCACACCGACGCCGCGGAGATCCGACAAATCTACCTTGCCACCAAGAGCAAGGCCGACCAAAACCATCACTACACCGCCCATCATAAACTGATAGCCGCTAATGACAACGGGGTCCTCGTTTTTGGCAAAGATTTTAATAAGTACGGAGGAAATGCCCAGCGAAATCGCAGAAAAGATTACAAAAGCATCGCCCCAGTTCATTGTATATTCAAGGCCAGAAATATTTACAGCAATTATTCCCGCAAATCCTACCACACAGGCAACAACCTTTTTTACAGTAAGCTTTTCCTGCTTAAAGAACAGGCTGGAAATAAGGATAGCAAAGAAAGACGACGAGCCGGAAAGTATCGTCCCCTTTGCTCCAGAGGTGAGCGCAAGACCCATATAGAAGAAGAAATACTGTATAATCGTCTGGAATACGGCAACTATACCTACCCTACCCAGATTTTCGCGCTTGGGGTATAGCCATTTTTTGCGGGCGATACTATAAATCACAATAGTGATAAATCCAGCAAGTGCAAATCTTATTCCCGCAAAGAGTATGGTTGACTGTACATCAGGTCCGCCCTCGGGGAACATAAGCTTGTATCCTGTTTTAATGAAAGGTGTTGCGCTACCCCAAAGTGCACAGCAAAGTGTTGCAAAAAGAGCAACTATCAGGGGATTTTTGAAAAAGCCACCCTGCCTTTTGTTTAAATCGGTCATTTTATTCTCCAAATATTGTGTTGTTTTCTAATAGTCCAACTATTATAGCCTACCCTGACAAAAATGTCAACCAAGTGCCAAGGAAAGGACAAATATTAGATAGACTGTGCGAAAAATGCGGTAATTTCCCCTTCTGTTAGGGCCATTTGCGCTTTCATAGCTTCCTTCTCGGTGGCAAAAATGCCATAAACACTCGGTCCGCTTCCGCTCATCAGGGTGTGGGTTGCACCAAGGGTTATTAACTTCTCCTTGAGGCCTGTCGCACCAGGACAGCGAGGCAGGATTGCAGACTCGAAAATATTGTATAGTTTTCCAGGCAGGATGCCGGTGGAAGCCGACTTTATAATTTGCTCCGAGGCATCGGGAGCACAGGACGGTACGGAGCCGTCAAAATTGTTATACATTTCGTCCAAAACTGTGTAAGCCATAGGGGTAGAAACTCGCTCGTTTGCCACAGCGATAACGGCATACAGCCTCAAGGCATCAGACAAGCGGGTAATCTTCTCTCCTCTTCCCTCGCAAAGAGCTGTGCCGCCACGCAGACAGTATGGCACGTCACTTCCAACACGAGCGGCAAGAGATAGAAGCATCTTTTCGCTCATAGGACGGAAAAACAGCTTGTTCATAGCGCGCAAGACTGCTGCCGCATCGGTTGAGCCTCCCGCAAGACCTGCGGAAATGGGAATGCGCTTATAAAGCCTTATTGTCACCTCATAGTCAAGGCAGAGTGTGTCAAGAAACAGCTGGGCTGCAAAAACGGCAATATTCTTCCCGTCCGTGGGGAGCCTTCTATTACCATCAAGGAGCATTGTTACCCCGCGCTTGCCCTTTCCTGTGATGCTGACGGTAATATCGTCACAAAGAGAGAGCGAGTGCATCACCGTTCTTATCGAGTGAAAACCATCCTCGCGTCTATTGGTAACATCCAAAAACAGGTTTATCTTGGCATAGGCTTTTTCTTTTACAGAAGTCATATATCCTCCAAAAAGACATTTTTCTGCCCAAATAGTCAACATTATTGACTCGGGGCGATAAAAAATCCTTATTCCTATTGTACAACAAACAGCCCACTTTTGCAATATATAATATAAAAAGAAATTTCTTTAAGTAACTTTACCAAAAATACTTGACATTTTTCGTACAATGTGTTATACTACTTCGGTAGTTCGGGAAAAATCCCGACCCCTTGCCACCAACAGGGTGGCCAAAAGACCAAAAGGAGGTAAATTTCAGATGGAAAAGAAGATTTGTTCTTACGAGACTCTCTTTGCTATTAGCGGCAACTATTCCGAAGAGGAGTACGCTACTCTTAGAGACAAGTTCGTAACTCTTGTTAACGACAACTCTACCGATGTTAACGTTAACGAGTGGGGCAAGAGAAGACTTGCATATCCTATCAACTATGTAACTGAAGGATATTATGTTCTCCTCACCTTTAAGAGCGAGCCTACCTTCCCTCTCGAGCTTGAGCGTGTATTTGGTATCACCGAAGGTATCATTCGTTACATGACTCTTGCAAAAGAGGAAAAGGCTGCACAGACCGAAGCAGTAGAGACTACTGAAGAGGTTGCTGCAGAGCCTGCTGAAGAAACAACTGAGGCTTAATCTTATTGGAATAATTAAAGGAGACGAAACATGGCAAGTTTTAATAAAGTAATTCTTGTTGGTAACATGACAGCAGATCCCGAACTTAAGCAGACTCCTTCCGGGCTCTCTGTATGTTCATTCTCTATCGCTGTAAACCGTCGTTTCGCAAAGACCGAGCAGGCACAGCAGACTGTTGACTTCATCAACATTGTTGCTTGGAGACAGCAGGCCGAGTTTGTTAGCCGTTATTTTAAGAAGGGCAATCCCATACTGATCTGCGGTCAGCTGCAGACCAGAACCTGGACAGATAACCAGGGTCAGAAGAGATATGCAACCGAAGTTGTAGCAGAGGAAGTAACATTCGTTACTCCTGCAAACCAGAATGGCCAGGGTGCTCCCATGCAGGGTGGTAACCAGGGCTATACCGGTGACACTTACGGTTCTTCCACTTACAATAACACTAGCACCTCTAATTTCGAAGATATTCCTAACGACGATAGTCTTCCCTTCTAATTAGTTTTGTCAGCGACCTTGGTCGCTTGCCTATAATACTATTAGGAAGACAAGTAGTCCTCTCTCTGACAGACTCACTACGGAGAGTGTAATATAGAAATCGTGAGTCGGAAAGGTTTTTTGGACAATCAAATGGAGAGAAATGATACTCAGCGTACCTCCTTCCGTCCTATGCACAGAAGAAAGAAGGTTTGCATCTTCTGCCAGGATAAGGTTGACGGTATAGATTACAAGGATATTGCAAAACTCAGAAAGTTTATTTCCGAGAGAGCAAAGATCCTCCCCAGACGTGTTTCCGGCACCTGCGCTCTTCACCAAAGACAACTTACTGTTGCTATCAAGAGAGCACGCCAGATGGCACTTCTTCCCTATGTATCCAACTAATTGATACGTACAAATCAAGAATTTCGACATTTCGTCGCAACTCAAAAAAGAGCGAAGGCTTTACCGCTTTCGCTCTTTTTTCGTTTTATATTAATTCAAGCAATATCGTTAAATCTACACTTAATTTCGGGCAGAATTAGGGTTTGAAAAATCAACTCTGGTCAAGGGTGTATATTTAAGGGGAAAGAAAAAGAATTTGTTTGATATGCTTGATGTGAGTTTTATAATCATACCGTTTCGTTTTTTAGTGACATAATAAAATCCACGGTACTTTTAATTTTTGTTTTTACTTTAAGATATTTTGTAAATGTATATTTTATGTACAGTTAAATTATTGACTTTATACTAAATATATGATATTATTTATCTAATATTTTAATTTTAAAGTTTGAAGGTTTCCTATGGCACTTGATTACATAATTCTTGTCATTTTCGCCCTGTTAATGATAGGAATCGCTTTTTATACAAAAAAATCGGCAAAATCAACAAATGATTTTTTGCTTGCCGGCAAGAAGGGTCTTAACGGTTGGATGTCCGCATTTTCCTATGGAACAACCTATTTTTCCTCGGTTGTGTTTATCGGTTATGCAGGACAATTCGGAAGATCGCTCGGACTTGCATCGATTTGGATAGGCGTGGGAAACGCCATATTCGGTACGCTTATCGCCTGGTTAGTGCTTGCTAAACGTACGAAAAATATGACACGCAGGCTTGATGCCAAGACTATGCCCGACTTTTTTGCAAAGAGATATGGCGACTCGCTTCTTAAATATTTCTCGGCGATAATTATATTCATATTCCTCATTCCCTATTCCGCATCGGTATATAGCGGTATCAGCAGTCTTTTCGAACTTGTCTTGGGTATCCCCGGTTGGATAATTATGATTGCGTTAGCCCTGCTTACTGCAATATATCTCTCATTCGGTGGCTACATAGCAACCTCAATTTCCGACTTTATTCAGGGAATAGTTATGTTGGTCGGTGTTATATGTATGGTCGTATGCTTTATGTGCAACGAGAACATAAATTGGGATATCTCAGAACTTATAAACAATCCAAAGTTGTCCTGGTTCACCTTTGGGGCCGAAGGAAGTGGTGGCCTTTACGGCACTACCGTTTCTCTTATATCTCTTATAATCCTGACCTCCTTTGGCGTATGGGCTCTTCCACAGACGGTACATAAATATTATTCAGTGAGAGATAAGAAGGCTATCGTTCAGGGTATGATAGTCAGCACGGGATTTGCTCTTATTATAGGTTTTGTTGCATATTTTACAGGTGCTTTAAGTTTCTTCTTTGAGAAGACGTGGAATCTTTCCGACGCTCTTGTCGTACCTACGATGATAAAACTGGCAGTTCCGGTTGGTCTTAGCGGACTTATCGCAACTCTCATTCTTTCCGCAAGTATGTCAACTTTAGCCTCGGTTTCCCTGGCAAGTGCTTCGGTAATTTCGGTTGACCTTTATAAAGGTGGAATTAACAAGGGTGCCAGTGACGGCAAGGTGAATATCTTAATGAAAATTCTCTCCTTCTCGTTCGTTATTCTCTCGGTAGTTTTGGCACTTCTTAACGAGAAGTTCAATATAACCGCAATAGCCTATTTGATGGGAATAAGTTGGGGAACGCTCGCGGGCTGCTTTATAGGGCCTTTCGTTCTCGGTCTTATTTGGAAAAAGGTCACAAGGAGTGCCGTGTGGACGTCTATTATCGGCTCGCTTGTACTAACTGTGACACTAATATTTGTATTCGGAATAGATAAAACCGCAGACGGTGCTTCGCTCGCAGAGATTATTAAGGCAGGTATTGGAACATCGCCTCTTATCGGTGTGTTGTGTATGGTATTTTCTCTGTTATCTACTTTTTTAGTAAGCTTGTTTACCAAGAAACCCGACGCACAGGTTATAGAGTCCGCCTTCGACAAGCACTTTGAAGGAGAAATTGTATAATCGCACAAACCTCGTTACTTCAACAAGGAGCATAAAATGATCTGGTCTAAAGAAGAAACTCTCGAAAGAGAGGAAATAGAAAAAATACAACTTGAAAGATTGCAGGAAACCGTAAAAAGGGTTTACGATAAAGTCCCTGCGTACAGAAAGAAAATGGAGGATGCGGGGATATGCCCTGAGGATATTAAAACTCTGTCCGACCTATCAAAACTCCCATTTGTCACAAAGCAGGATATGAGAGATAACTATCCCTTTGGGCTTTTTGCGGTAAAAAGAGACGAGCTTGTCAGAATTCACGCATCAAGCGGTACTACGGGAAAGCCTACTGTTGTAGGATATACAAAGGGTGACCTAGAATCCTGGACCGAATGTGTTGCGCGCATTGCCTGTATGGGAGGCGCGGGCGCCTCTGACGTAGCGCAGATATGCTTTGGATACGGAATGTTTACGGGTGCCCTTGGTTT
>JAZSMN010000131.1:0-2507 GCA_045535925.1 Eubacteriales bacterium | reverse complement strand
GTCATATATGCCTCTTGGAAGCTCGAAATATATAGTGTGGGCAAAGAGTCCATACTTAACCATATTGTCAAAAGTAAGACCCACCGCCACGGTTTCGCCCGAAAGACCGGGAGCCGTCGTGCTCTCGGAGTTTATTCCGCCAAGGAAACGCACCACATTCTCGCAGGAGCCCGCGTTAAGGCCATAGAGCTTGTAGGCATTTGTAAGTGTGTTTTCAAAGTAAATGTCGCCATAGAAGGGGTTGCGCTCGGAGGCATTTACAAACCTGAAGGAGGAAACGATTTCCGAGGTGGTAAAGTAATCTATGCTATGTACCATATAGGTGACAAAATCTCTCATCACCTCGTAGTAATAGGTCAGGCTGTAAAGCTCGATGTGATATTCACTGCCGCGCTCAAGACCCATAAGGGCATCCTTGAGTCCGTCCCACTTCTTCTCACCGCTGGTAAGCTCTGACATAGAAACGGTGATGCCTGTGGGCGAGGTCTTTACACCTTCGATAACATTATAGTAGGTGAAGGTCACATAGGAGTCCTCGGCAACCTTGTCGGTCAGAGCTCCCTTAGAGTCATATATAGCAGTAATAGCGGTGATTACCATCGACTCGTCAGAGGACTGCGCCTCCCTCTCGTTGTAAGAGACTTCAAAGTCGATATAATTCTCGGGGGCAAGGATGCCTACCGAAAGAGCGCGAAGCTTCTCTACTACACTCTCGTCAAGAATAGAAGAAGAGAGGTCAAGCACCGCATGTCTTGGGAGGCTCGTGGCAATTTTGCCATCAATATAATAGTTATAAGAAAGGATAATCAGGTTGTGCTCGCCGACAGGTGTACCCGCCTCGCGAATTTCCTCGCTCTCGGTGATAACCGCCTCAACACCCATTACAACATACTTGTATACCAGGTTGTGATAGGTTATTTCGTAGGTGTATCCACCCTCTATTTCTCCAATCTTAAGCTTTCTTATTTCCTTCTCGTCCTCCTCCGAAATCATCGAGTCGGTAAGGTCGATAAGCATACTGACAGGCTCGCTATACTGTGGGACTCCGTCTATCTTGAGAGTCACAAGAGCAGTTACCAGGTTGTTCTTGTCAACCCCCGTGCCCTCCTTGGTTATCTCGCCCTTACTACCCTTTACCGCGGTGATGCTGTGGATAGTATACTCATACTTTTCGGTGCTTGTTGCGCCCGCAAAGTCTATCACCTTGGAGTCCGAGTCGGACAGGGGGGACAGAAGCGAGAGATAAAGGGGAGCGCCACTCTCCTCGGCCTCTATGTCATAATAAGTGCCAATCTTGTTCGATGAGAGGAGCTTAACAAAGCGCTCGTAGTCGGGGTGAGCGTTGCTCATCTCTTTAAGATTAAAGTTCATTGTTTGCTGGGCAGTGCTGGTATATCCGTCAGCCTGTGCGCCCTCGGGTACAATATAGTCAGGCCCCTCGTTTAAGGGAAGCTTTGCCATGCCCTGTACCACTACAAGCTGTGCCTCGGTGGACAAAGGTGTGCCCTCTTTGGTGTGCATCTGGTTTTTCCAATGCTTAAAATCGGTGGTCAGGTTTGGCTCATAGGTGGAGTCGCCGTCCTTACCGGGAGCGATAAGCTGTCCCTTGATAAAGCTCTCAAATCCGCCTACACAGTAGTCGAGGTAGTTGTTGGAGGTATAGTATATAATATCTCTGTATCCATTCTCGTCGCCAACCATAAAGTAGTACCCCGTGTTACTTTTTGGCTGTTTTCCAAGGGCGAGATGTATCATCTTTTCCTCGGTGGTGGTCTTGCCGTCCTCGCCCACTACCGACTGGTTGTAGTAGAAATAGACGTGCTGGATATCACCGTCGCTAAAGCCATACTTTTTAAGCATAGCGGCGCGGGTAGCCTCGGCTCCCTCCTCGCCCTTCTCGGGGAGGATAATCCTCTCGTTAAAGTACATTGTACCTATTCCCGAGATAAGATAAGTGAGCAGGTAGCCTTCGGGGGTAACGCCGTCGTTGCCGAGTTTTACCGCGTAGAGTGTTGAATACTTAAAGTCGCCCTCCGCTCCCACAATAGGGGGTATATAGGATACGGGATTGTCCCCGTCAGTACCAAAGCCGAGAATAAACTCGTCGTCCATTTTCGTCAGGTCAAAACTGGCTTTCTTGTTATCAATAAAGATATAGGACATCTGGCTTTCGCCCACACGGGGGTATGCCACAGGCACTCCTGCATAGAGCGGCTCGCCCTCCATAAGTTCATAGGTGGGCTTTTCTTTAATAACCGGAATTGCGGCAATTACCGCATCAATAATGAAATAAGACGCTATTAAAACCGCAAGTATCAAAGAGAGGACTATAAGAGTTATGTGCTTTTTTTCAAGCTTGAATTTTTTTACCGCTTTCATTCAGCCCTCCTTATAAGAATTTGCGTTTGATAAACACTATCGCACCAACAGCAAAAATAGCAAAAGGTATCGCCATAATTATAATCGTATAGGTGGTGCGTGCAGTTTCGCTAAAACCTAAGTTGGTC
>JAZSMN010000118.1:0-4228 GCA_045535925.1 Eubacteriales bacterium | reverse complement strand
CATCACTGGAAAAGGCGATATTGTCGCGGATGTCGGTACTGAAAAGGAAGTTGTCCTGGGGTACATAGGCGATAGCCTCTCGCACCGAGGCGATAGTAAGAGAATTTATATCCTTACCATCGATAAATATGGCGCCGTCGGGGATGTTATATACTCTCGCAAGTAGGTCCACAAAGGTGGTCTTGCCTGCGCCTGTCTTACCAATAATCGCTTTGTTTTCGCCGGGGTGAATGTGCAGAGATATATCTGAAAGAGTCTCGCCTCGAGAGCCGGGATATGTAAACGAAAGGTTACATATTTCAATCTCGCCCTTAACATCGGCAAGCTCTTCTGTGCCCTCTCTGTCCACAACATCTGGGGGCGTGTCAAGAAATTCGTTGACACGAGCCAAGGAAGCGTTACCCCTCGAGCCCATATCAATAAGACGAGAAATTGCCATCACAGGCCATACAACAGAGCTGAAGTAGCCCATAAACTCGATAAGCTGGCCGCCTGTAAACACTCCGCTATATACAAGATATCCACCATAACCCAAAATTATGGAAATAACCGTCTCGATAAAGAGGGTTATAAGAATATGCAAGGTAGTAGAAGCCTTAGTAAACTCTACATTTGCGTCCTCATTTTTCTGGTTTATCTTCTTAAATTCCCAAAGCTCGCGCAACTCCTTAACAAAGGCCTTAATTACTGCAATACCGGAGAAGCTCTCCTGGGAGAAGTCAGAAAGCTCGGAGTATGCCTCCTGTCTTATTCTCCACTTGGCAGTCATATATTTACCAACAAGCTTACCCGTGATAAACATAAGAACCATGGGAACAAGTGACAAAAGGGTGAGCCAAAGGTTCATATTTATCATTTTGCCTATCGAAAGAGCACCAAGCAAAAGTGCGTCAAAGCACATAAGCACGCCGTCACCAAAGGACTGCTGTATAGTCTCGGTATCATTAGTAAAGAGTGCCATCAGGTTTCCAACCTTGTTCTCGTGATAGAACTGTCTGGACAGGCCTCTCGCGTGGTCAAAAAGCTGGCGACGGATGTCAGTCTCGACCTTTAGAGCGGCACCGTAGAGCGATACTCTCCACAAAAATCTACCGACAATGATAATGAGTGCACATATAAGCATAGTAGGAGAGATAACCTCGAGAATAAAAGCAAGGTCAAATTTGCGTATTACACCGTCGACCAGTACCTCTCCATATTCTATACCATCGAGCAACATGCGGTAAAGCTCTGGTATACGCAAGAAGAATACATCAACAAGCAATAGCGACAAAATTCCCACTATATAGTAGGGCAAATATTTGAGGTAATATTTGTTTACGTGCTTTCCGAAAATCACTGTTTACTTTCCTTTCGCAGTCTATATTTAGTCAATATTAAAACATTCAGTTGCGTTTTTGAAAAAACTCGCCTATACGTCCACAAAATTGCATGCTTAAAGTACCAAAAGCACGCAGCAAAAGAGTGGAGTAAAAAGGCTCAACAAAAAATTCCAAAAATAATATATCATATGCGCGCGACAAAGTCAATAGATAAATTTAACAATTTAAACAAACCGCCGATGGATTTGTGGCAGTTTGGGTCGCCAAATTTGTACATATATAACAAAAGAGTGATCCGTCGGGCGAAGACAAGGACACGGAAAATTCGTACCCCCGCAACTATAACACGTTTTATTGTAAATACTTGTTTACATTTATGCATAATTTCGTAGAATAATTTAACACGGGTCGGGTGCAAGCAAAAACAGGGGCGAATGAGAGCCCCTGTTTTTGGTATAGTATTAGATTTGTGCATAGCAAAGCTAGCTACAATATTAAAGCGGTAATCTTTTAAAGTGCAATGCACTGCAGAATTTATTCAAGCTCACTCTTGAGCTCTCGAGTCATAAGCGAGAGCATCGCTTCCTTCGGGGTCATACCACGCATAATGACATTGTAGACAGCCTCGGTTATAGGAAGCTCTACGTTGTACTTTTCTGCCATCTGCATAGCCGCCTCGAGGGCATAATATCCCTCGACTACCATTCCTATCTGTTTCGCCGCCTCGGGGTAGGTGTAGCCCTGGCCTATCAAAATACCACAGCGGTTGTTTCTTGAATGCATAGAGGTACAGGTCACAATAAGGTCCCCCACACCTGCAAGCCCCATAAAGGTTCGACGGCGACAACCGAGAGCCTGTCCCATTCTGTTCATCTCGGCAATACCTCGGGTTATCAGCATAGCCTGACTGTTATCGCCAAAGCCCATTCCTCTATTTATTCCCGAAGCAATGGCTATAATATTTTTAAGCGCTCCGGCAATCTCCACTCCCAAAATGTCGGTGTTTGTGTAGACTCGCATGCAGGTGTTTGAAAACGCCTCGGCAATTCTGAAGGCTACGCCCTCGTCGGTTGATGCGGCAACACAGGATGTAGGAAGCCCTACTGCAACCTCCTCGGCGTGGGTTGGACCGGATATGGCAGCAAGAGAATACTCTATTTCTCTCCCACTTGCCTGCATCTCATCGTCGATTATCTCGCTCATGGTTTTGAGAGTCCCATTCTCTATGCCCTTCGTTGCACTAACTAACATACAACCGTTTTCTACGTATCCGGCAATTCGCCTTGCGGTAGAACGCATATATTCGCTCGCCACAACAAAGAGAAGCATATCCTTATCCTTAGCCGCTTCCTCTTCGGATTTTGTATATATTATGTCCTTAGGTAGGACGGCGTTTGGTAGATTTTTATGCACGCCTTCTGCTTGCAGGGTGTCTATCTCCTTGCCTACCGCAGACCAGAGCGTTACCTTATGATTATTTCGAGCAAGCAACGCGGCAAGAGCCGTCCCCCAAGTACCTGCGCCAAGTACACCTATATTCATAAATGCCTCCAGAATAATTCGAAACCCGGTTATAGGTTTCTATGTAAATTTATGTTTGTTTGCCGATATTTATTTTGTATTGCGAAGTGAAAACCTCTACATATTTTTCCCAAAAAGTACAAGAATTTAATGGTTTTTTTAAGGTTTATCATTGAATTTTTACACAAAATACAGGATAGTGTACGCAAAAACAATGTGCAAAATTCCGTTAACACTTAATTTGTTTGCGGATAACAAAATGTACAGTTTATACTATTATACCACATAAATCTGTTTTTTGCAACCATTATGGACAATTGATTATATTGTTGACATTTGTAGTCTTTTGTAATAAAATAGTTGTAGGGAGTTTGTTTTTTATGGGTGAATAACGCCTGATCAAACGGGACGTTATATCAATTGACCAAAACGCTCCTTTTCAGCTCTATATAAAAATTCAACGATGAAGGAAATTTTATGGATAAAAATGTTTTGAAGAAGATATTATGTGCCGCGCTTTGTACCCTGCTTGTGCCTGCGGTGTTTTCTCTCGGAGGGTGTGCGCCCTCGAGAAACGAGGGCGTTAATGAGGGCTTTAGCTTGCGCGGTGTGGTGAGGCAGATTGAGGACAAAATAGAGATCGACGTAACCGAGGGCGAATATGCCGAGGGGATATATCTTGTCATCTACTCGTCGGCCGAGTTTCTTGACTCGAATGGCGAGAGAGCAAGCATTGGCGACCTGTCTGTGGGCGACGAGATTGAAGTGACCTATGGTGGTCAAGTAATGATGAGCTATCCCCCACAGGTGGCGGCGAGCGTAATTAGAATTTTAGGCGAGTAGTCTGGCAGTCTGGCGGCTCCCCATTTGTGCTACCGTCGTCAATGCTTTTTAGATGCGCGAATGCGGCTCACCGACAAACCAAACCCGAGTGCTCAAGGTTTTGCCCGCTTTTGGTTAGCCTTGAAATTTTCCTTTTCATATTTTACAAAAAACTCTTGACTTTTCGCTTTTCATTTGATATACTATTATGGCAAGTCGCATAAAAGCAATGACTTCACCATACGGAGATGTACTCAAGTGGTGAAGAGGCGCCCCTGCTAAGGGTGTAGGTCGAGCAATCGGCGCAAGAGTTCAAATCTCTTCATCTCCGCCAAAAATCGACAAGTTTCGACAGAAGCTTGTCGATTTTACTTTTTCACTCTTCACTCTTCACTCTTCACTTTTCACTAAAATTACCTTGTCGATTTTTGGCAAGTAACAAGTAATAGTGAAAAGGTGCTGATGTAGCTTTTCTCCCGTCGGTCGAAAAGCATTTTGATTACATACAGTTGAAAAGTAGTAGATTTTATGCTATAATTGGTATGTCAAGCTAACAAAAACGT
>JAZSMN010000115.1:0-6247 GCA_045535925.1 Eubacteriales bacterium | reverse complement strand
GACCCCAAGTTCAAGAAGGAAGTTTACTCCGATAACGACGGTTATAAGGTAGTTTACCACACTTCCGCCCGCCGCAGGTGCAAACAGGTCAAAGAAGAACAAGAGGCAACCGGCGAAGAATATGCCCGTGTTGACAACAGGGACAACTATCGCACTAACTAAAACCGCAACATACTTGTTCGTCTTCTCAAGGAGCGAGTAGACAATACCACCCATAAAGCCGGACACGACGCCCTTTATAAGAACGAGCAAAATGGTAGCAAGGGCATTAAAGGACAAAAAAGCACTGGTGGTAGGGTCAAAAAGAATAATAAAGCCACAGACAAGCCCAAGCCACCCACCTGCAAATCTGCCACATACTGCCGCGCCTATTACGATAGGCACGAGAGAAAGGTTAACAGACAAAACGCCAGGCAAAAATGAGGCTATGCACTGAAGCACCACTACACAAGCGGTCAATATAGCAAGATAAACAAGTTTTTTTATATTAACCCTGTTATCGGCTCTTGAACTAATAGACATACTATACCTCCATAGATTGAACTACCAGTATTATAGCATATTATTTTAAAATTTTCAAGAGCTTTTATTCTTTGTTTTCGCTTGTTACCTTATGCGCTTCTCCCCCTGTGAGGGCTATCATTTTTACCGCCGAGAGGCTAAAGGAGTTTGCATAGACGAATAGCGGCTTGTCTATCCTGCCCCTGCCAAGCACCTTTACTGTAAAGGCGTCCTTTGGAATTAATCCCTTTGCCTTCAGGATATTTATATCAACCCTATCCCCAGGGGCAAAGTTATCGCTCAAAACGTCCACATTTATATATGCCCTTCGGCTGCCCCGAGTTTCTATAACCCCGCTATCCCTTCGCAAAAGCGTGCGCGCTATGGTGTCGGTGAGTAGTCGCTCGGCGTGGTCAAGGTCTATTGACAGGTATCCTGCACCAAGAAGCGAGGGGTTATTCTCGCCTTGGTCGGTAGCGCCGACAGGCCTTAAAAGTGCGAGAATTTTGCCCCTATACCTAATAAAAATAGCAAGCAACAGGGCGAAGAAAATAAACAGGATAAAGCAAACGCACAAGGCCTCTGACATACTAGGGGACAGAGCGAAAAGTTTGACGAGCCTACCCGGGGTGACCGAGAGAATAATATTTCTGTCACTACTCCTCGCGTAAATCATATCATTTTCAAGGTAAAATTCAAAGTCAAAGTGGATGTCCCTCTCGCCTGTGTTTATCTCATATTCGATATTCTCCACGCGCTCGAATAGATACAGTTCCTTGTCCTTTATAACTATCTCTACCGGTGCCGGGTGTACTGTGAAGGTGGCATAGGGGGTTAGTAGATAGTAGTTGCTCTCGTCGGTAAGCACAAATGCTACTATATGCTCGCCCACCTCACGAAATCCCTCGCACAAAGGCACGAGAAAGTCCTCGCTTGCCACAGGGTAGATAATATCGCCGCTGTATATTCCGCTGTTTTTAAACGAGGGATTTATCCCTCTCTTTGCTATTGTCATCTTGGCGGTGGGTATCTGGGGCTCTTTATAGTTTTCCTCGTCGTAAGAGAGGATTGCCGAGACTATATACTCCCCCGCATTTGTAGCCGAGCCTACTATACTCTCTACCCGCACTCCGCCAGGAAGCCCCACAAGGCTGGGTGCCTTCTCGGTGCCGTCGTATTCGTAGTATAGGTTATCCCAATAGACACCCGACAGGTCGTACTCCGCCTTTGCTACACTTATCTCTACCTCAAGGGATATGCCGAGGCACAGAACGGTCAGCCTCTCGTCGCTCCCTCTTGGCAGACTGCCACCTTGGTATATGAAATCGACCTCATTTGCCTCTGCCTCCCTGCTTGTACCGTCATTGTATCGTATTATGAGGGTGTAATCGCCCTCTTTGATTTTAGAAAGTGCCGTAAGGGGTCCATGGAGTGTAAAGTCTATCCCAAGGGGCAGCACCGCCCTAACCTCAAAGGCAAGAGCCATGGAGCAGAGTTCCTTGTAGTTGCCGCTCTCCGCTACCACAACCAAGGCATAATAGTTGCCGACAGCAAGAGGGGTGTTTACCCGTCTTGTCATCTCCTCGTCAAGGTAGTATTCCACATTGATTTCGCCATAGTAGGCTTTTCCCTCCACCTTTATATCCCCGCCTACAAAAATATCGGATATTGAGGGAGGTGTGGTCCAATAGTTCTCTGCCTTTTCTATCCTGAATGTCGCAAACTCGTTTTTTACCTTGTAGTTTGTGTCTTTGGCTTTCGCCTGTGCGGTATATTCGCCCGCATCCGTGGCATTTACAAGGACCTCTATCTCGCACTCCGGGGCTGCGGCCTGCGGCGACTGTGCCTTTTGGTTATAGACGGTAACAAGCCCCTGCCACTCTACCACAATCTCCTTGGGGTACACCTCTACTGTGACATAGACTGTTGCAGGCGAGTTGTAGTTTTCGCTCTCGGTGTAAAACTCGACACCCAGGCTCACCGCACCCACGCTCACCTCTCTTACTCCCTCTACAATACGGTACATAAGAGTATAGCCGTCAAGCCCTGTGGGCATCTCGCCCTTTACCACGGGGTAATAATACTCGCCGCTATATTCATATATGCCACCCAGGACCAAGATGCCACTCAAATCATATTCTGCCTTTTCTATCACCCACCTGTGGGACTCAATGGTTGGCATATGATAATTCTCTCTATCATAGACAAGCCTTGCCTCGGCTATATATTCGCCTGCTTTTGTACCCGTGTTGTCTATATACCCTGCTATCTCTACACCCTTGGGTAGACCGCAGAGCGATACGGTATGCACCTCCTCGTTGTAGGTAAAGAGGTCCTCGCTCCAATACACCCCCGACAGGTCATAGTATGCCTTCTCGATACTAAACTCTACCCTATCATTTACCAAAATATAGTTGATGTCGGTTATATATGCCTTTGCAAAATAGCCGGTCCCTGCATTTATCCTGCCGTCCTCTAAACATAGGGGTATCCTAGCTCCATAGATATCGAGGTAATAGCCCTTTGGTATCTTTACCCCGCCGTCATAGACAAACGAGGTGTCATAGTACACCCCCTCTACGGATAGGGGGGATATAATAAACTCAAAGTGGAGGCTCTTTGGCACAATGTACTCGGTGCTCTCGGTGTAAAACTCCACCACAACTGTATAAGTTCCCGCATCTCTGCCGCCACCACGGACCTTGTATGTGGGCTCTATGCCGTCAAGTCCTATCGGCATACCGATATTTGGCTCTATGCTTTGGTACTTGCCATTGTAGGGCACCTCCTTTATAAAATTCGGGATGACAAGTGAGTATTCCGCCTTATTTACCTTGATAGGAATAGGCAGGGTGACCCCCTTATAGGATACGAGGACGGCATTGTCCGCCGCTCTAAATGAGTCGGCATTTTGGTAGGATATAGCCACACCTTTGCCGCTGGTCTCTTCCTTTTTTCCACTTTTGTATGTTACAAGCAGGGTGAGGTCTGTCCTGTCGAAATACTCAAAGGAGGTGTACTCGGTCTTTGAAAGCGGGCTAATCAGGGCGAGCGAAACAACTATGTCCTCCATGATATAGAACCTTATTCCCTCGCTTAAAAGCCCGCCGTAGTTGCTTGTACCTTTGACCTCTGCCTTAAGGTAATATGTCCCGACCTCGCTCGGCATCTCTTTTGTATACTCCCCGTTTAGGTCCTTGGAGTAGAGGAAATTCACCTCGCCAAAGCGAGAGGTGGCAAGGTGGGAAAGCGACTCGCCAAAATATATGTCTATAGCGCTCGGCTCTTCTATCCAGAAGTTTTGTGCCTGTGTTATGGCGAAAATCGAATAGGATGTTGCCTCGTCGCATCCCTGCCAACTATAATTGTCGGTGTCAAGTAGCCTTAAGGCTATTTGGTACTCGCCAACCTCTGTGAAGCCTACCCTCTCGACCTCATATAGAGAGGTGGAAAAGAGCATCGGCATCTTCTCGCCGCCGTCATACTCGGCGCTCGGTATTGTTGGAATATCCACCCGTCTTTTCTCCACCGATACCTCGATATCACCCACTATGCGAGTGATAGAATAGCCCAAATACCAAAATGTTATCTCACAGCTGTAAATTCCGCTGTCGGCGGTGTTTTTTACACTAATGCTCTCGCCAAGCGACACCACCTCACCCCTCTGGTTGTACCAAACAAAGCTGTACTCGCCATCAAGCGGGTGGCTTAGGCTCGAGAAGGACAGGCTATGCTCCTTGCCGTCATATATGGTTTTTAGCCTGTTTATCGAGTAGGAGAAGGGCGAAAGCCCCACATTTACATACACCTTTATCGAAGAGGTGGGCTCATAGCCGGGTGTGAAAGGCTCAGTAAAATACGCGTCCTTATAAATGCCTAAAATTTCAAAGCCACGAGGCAATTCTATCCTCGGCTCGCCTACACTATCGCCTATATAGAACTCCTGTCTGTATATCAGGTCGGTGGAAGAATAATACTCTATATAGTAAGGCAGGCTTACCGCGAGGATATCCGAGTAGGCAGAGCCCTCGATATGCTCTATAAATCCGAGCGAGCGCGAGCGCCCGTCCTTGTCGGAAAGCTCTATATTGTTTATATCCACGCCCTTTGCATTATAAAATACCGCAGTCCTATAACCTTCGGCAAGAGTCGAGGAATATTCACACTCCAAAACCGAGGCGAGCGGCTTGCCCGAGGCGGTAAGTCCCACAGGCTTGTCGGTTAAAAGATCCACCACGCCACTCTCAAGGAGCACCGAGCCGCCAAGCGATAGTGTGGAGGAGTTTATAATAGCACAGCCGACAGCATTTTTGATATATCCGCCCGATATTTCTGCCGTGCCAAGGCGGATTTCGACAGCACCGCCACTCTTGCCCGACACTATTGAGCCGCCTGTCATATAGAGCCTGGAGGAAGCAAAGCTGTCGAGAATTACGCCGCCGTCTACTCTTGTGACACCATCACAAAGGGCGAGGCTTCCGCCTCTTACAAGAATGGCGCCACAGACACGCGCCTCGGCAAGCAGTGTAAGCTCTACCCCCGCCTCAACTATCAGGTCGCCCGACAGCTCAAAGCTACCAACAAGGCTGTAACTCCCCTTGGGTAGCCTTAAGCTCCCCTCTATACCTATACCGTCAAGCCTGATAGAATCCGAGTGCATAATTAATCCCTCTAAAACCTCGGTAAAATCGGGTCCCCAACAGTATTCCTCACCCCCTACAAATCCCCTGTAAGTTCCCTCGTCCTCGACGATTTTAGTAGTTATATCTTCCGCCCTCGTCGGCTCGGAAAAGGAGCAAAAAAACAGGGTGGTTAGTAATAAAAATAGCCCAAAAATCCTTTGTTTCATATAATACCTCGCTTTTTTTAATGTATTATATCATAGCGCTCGGGGGCAAAACAACCACCCTTTCAGTTAAGATTTCTACCCCTTTTTACACCCTCTGCCACCCTCCCTAAAAAAGAATGAAAACTCGATAGAATAAGAAAAGAACGGGACAAAAAATCCCGTTCTCTCTATTTTTCTTTATAATATAGCATACAATGACAAAAGCCCTCAAAATCAGGGTCCTTTATCTGGTTTCTAAACTCGAGGCACATACATTTGTACTCCTCGGTTCTCGCGAGGCGACAGGGGCAATATCCCCCGGTCCTCTCCAGCCCCTCTTTGACCGTCCTGACAACCTCGGTGTTGTCATTTAACTTTATTTTCATATGTATTCCTCTATCATACTCGCTATATTTTCCTTTGGCAGGTAGCCCACCGAGAGGTCAAGAAAAGTATTGTCCTTGACGAACGCGAGCATAGGAATGCTCTCTACACGGAATACTCCGGCAAGTTCCGGCTATATCAGTGTGCTGCTGACGCTGATTTCCGGTATTATTCCGTCCAGAAGTGCGGCCAAGAAGGATCCGGTAGTTGCATTACGTACCGAATAATGGTCAGATAGAGTGATTTATAGAAAAGACAGATGGCAAAGAAAAATGCATCTGTCTTTTTTTGATGCCGTTGTTTTGACAGACTGCGCAAACAGAAATGCATATAATTTGCTTAAGTCGGTAAGGGTTTGAGCGGATGAAGACATTTTGGAGCATTGGTACTCATGGTTGTTACATATTATGCGGATGTGATTTTTGCCTGGAATTTTGTGATGGATTTTTTTCTGTTGGTTCTGATTCATCCTGATACGAAAAAACAGTATTGGCGTGTGTCGGCGGCGGCAACCATCAGAAGTCGGAGGCCAAA
>JAZSMN010000261.1:0-1908 GCA_045535925.1 Eubacteriales bacterium | reverse complement strand
TTCGGGCACCCTCCCCTAACTTGAGGGGAGGGAGGTGGTAGTAGTCCTCCCTATGGTTACGGGGAGGGTGCACACCTCCACCACCTCTCCCCTACTATAGTACTCCTCCCCTACGAAAGGGGAGGTCGGGAGGGGTGGTCGAAAACTGCGCTCGGCGTCCTCGCCGAGCAGTGCCCGAAGGGCGGGAGAGGTATGTTTTGGAGTTGAAAGTTAAGAGTTAGCTTCAAGAACCTTAAGGGCTTTAAGGATTTTTAGAACTATTGACGTTAGACGCTGAACTATTGTTGGTGGACGTGCACAACGGACCTCTCCGAGCCCTCGCGTCTATGAGAACGTTTGCCCCCCCAGAAAACAAAACGAGCTGCTCAAATTTGAGCAACTCGTTTGTGTGTCTTGCTTGTATCCCAATTAGAACTTGTAGCAGAGCGATACCTGTGCGCGACCGGTGGGAACACCCTTCCAACCATATTTGCCATAGTTGCCACTAGCTTTGGTCTCATCCGAACGACCGATGCCATAACCAACACCGATGTTGGTATCGATACCCCAGTAGGTGTTGAGCTTGAAGTAGTAACCGTAGCTTACACCCAAAGCAGCAACCTGTGCGTTGTTGTGCAAACCTTTAATCACCAGGAACTGACCACCTTTGCCATAACGTGCAAGCTGACCGAAAGCACCGAAGTGGTGACCATTGAATGCTTTGCAGAGGTAGTAGCGACCTTCGGCTACACCGCTCCAACCATTGAGGTAGAGACCGTTCATATCGCCGCCTACATTTTTCCAGGGCGAGAGAACGGTTACCATACCCGAAAGGTCGATAGTCCACTGGGGAGCAATCGAGAACTCGGCGCCGAGGTTAAGGCTACCGGTACCCAAAGCGAGAGCATTCGACTTAAGCGTACATACCTGTGCGTTCGAAACGGTTACAGCCGCTACGAGCGAAAGAACCAAAAGTGCAATTTTTTTCATTTCTAAAAAAGTTATTTGTTATTAAATCTAAATTCGTTCTGTCTATGCGTTTGCATAATCGCATCAAAGGTAATACTTTTTTCGATACGATAACACAAAATTAATAAATTTTTTCTTTAATTCGCACAAAGTGCCAAAAAAAGGCGCAAAAAAGTCGCAAAACTTTTTCAGAGAGGCAATAACCGTGCGAGTTCTCTCCATCGGAGTGAGAAAATATGTGGTGAAAAGTAAATTATTTTTCGAAAAAGGTTTGCAGATATCCAAAAACTCCTTATCTTTGCCCTGCTTAATAAGTCAAGCACGGAGAGATGGGTGAGTGGCTTAAACCAACAGTTTGCTAAACTGTCGTACGGGATTACTGTACCGGGGGTTCGAATCCCCCTTTCTCCGCCACGAAGAGAGTTCTTCGAGAGACAACTGCCCACAAGGCGGTTGTCTTTTTTTTGTCTAACGTCGCGGGCGAGCGAATCTCGCGGGTAAATTTTGCACCGCTCTTCGATAGGCGAGCTCCTCATTTGCAACGAGCAAACTGCGGGCTCGCCTTCTTGTTTGGTACAAAATTTCCTCCGCGATATTCTACTCGCAGTTTTTGGTCTAACGTCCAACGTCTAAAGTCGCGGGTTCGCCATTCAGCGAGCCCGAAAAATGAATTTCCTCTCTATTTACTCCTCCTCCGCGATACATTTTTACATTCCCCCTAAATCCCCCTTTGGGAAAGGGGGACTTCGTCGGTCGCGAGTTCGCGAGTTGCCACTAAACATAAAACAAAAACGGATACCTTTTAGGTATCCGTTTCCGTTTTGCGGTATGGACGAGACTCGAGCCCGCGCTTCGCGCGTACACTTCTCGCGATACATTTTTACATTCCCCCTAAATCCCCCTTTGAGAAAGGGGCACTTCGTCGGACGCGAGTTCGCGAGTTGCCACTAAACATAAAAC
>JAZSMN010000220.1:0-3181 GCA_045535925.1 Eubacteriales bacterium | reverse complement strand
CCCTCGGCAGGACGGGTATATCCGTCAAAACCAAAAAATTCTTTCATAGTACACCTCACAGTTACAACCATTATACTACAATATCAGACATATGTCCATATACTTTGCCTCTTTAATTTCTTAATTATTATTAAAACAGAACACTAAAAAACGAGTGTGTATCTCTTTGCTTTACAAAAGTGGTTTGTTGCACAAACATAACCAAACAATTCAAAAGACCGAATTAAAAACAAAACCCCATATCTACAACCCACCCCGAAGGACAAGTATATAGATATGGGTTTTATAGTTTATTGCTTCACCTCTGGGGTAGCCTTCTTCTTAGTTGCTAGGTAGTATATTAAGTAGAACGCTGTGATACAGATGAAGAACAGGCTAACAACGATGAGGGGATACAAAACAGGATCGTTATTAACCAACTGACGGAAAATTTCATAGGGGGTGCCTTCACCACTTTCAAGGAACATATAGTTGGTCTTTATACACTTGTTTACAATATATGCGAGGACGCAGGATACCGAAATTATGGCAAAGCCGATGGGTATATTCTTTTTTTTCATACTAGCCATTCCCGAGATACCGATATAGAGCGCGCAGAAGCCAGAGATGGTATGCGTCAGGGTGCTGTGTAAAACCTCATAGGTAAAAACGGGGAACACTGAGTAGATGTTGCCTGCTCCGTATGTACCTGCCAAAGCACCAATAACGCCAAAGATAAATACAAAGTCCAGTGCTGCCTCTCTTAGCCTACCACGGGTAAAAGCAGCCAGAGGGATAGTGATAAGCTGAATACTGCAAAGGAAGAGGGGAAGGTAATGCAGCCACATGTTGGGGTTGCCGGTCTTTACACAAACGAAAATTGTGTGCATAATTTCCAGCGTGTCGATTATGATAGCCGCTACTATAAGCACTCGGTTTTTCTCTTTATCGTTTTTTGTTCGGTTTTTTATTCCCAAAAAGATTCCAAGACCAAACGCCAATACCACAAAGAAGCTTACAAAGCAAATGTGTTGCCAAGACAGAAATCCCTCAATTAATTCCTTATTGAATTCACCAAAACCAAAAAAGTCAACCATAGTACACCTCACAGTTACGACCATTATACTACAATATTAGACATATTTCCATATACTTTGCCTCTTTAATTTCTTAATTATTATTAAAACCCAAAAGTGAGCGAAAGCCGAGCGAAATATTCCCCCTCTTCCTAAAAAGAAAAGGCAGGGGCGCGCCCCTGCCTTAAAGTGCTATAATATATAGACTTGTGTCTTATTTCTTAAGAAGCTCGAGGATAGTGGTCTCGCCAAACGCCGCCTTCCAGTCGGAGGCAAAGCCTGCGATAGAGGTGTCGGTGGTGGGGTGAGCGAGAATTCTTCTCATAACGTCAGAACCGATAGTTGCGGTATGGCAACCCACTGCTGCGCAGTCCAAAACCTCTTTTGCGGTCTTGAAGCTTGCTGCAAGAATCTGGGTGTCTGTGCCGGAGTTTGCAAAGATTTCTGCAATGTCTGCCACAGTGCCAACACCGTCTGCCGAGATGTTTTCAAGTCTGCTTACATAGGGAGCAACATACGCCGCACCTGCATTGGATGCAAGAAGAGCCTGAAGTGCGGTAAGAACCGCGGTAACGGTGATGCCATAGCCCTCATCTGCGAGAGTCTTGGTAGCACGAAGACCAACATCGGTCGCGGGAATTTTAACAAAGGTGTTTTTGCCGAGGTAGGCAACGATTGCCTTTGCCTCTTCGACAATCTTCTCGTACTCGGTCTCGGTAACCTGTACGTGAAGCTCCTTGTCCTCGCCTATTATCTCTCTGATGTTCTTGAGAAGCTCAAGAACATTGCCACCCTCCTTGGAGAGGATAGTGGGGTTGGTGGTTACACCCTCGATAGGATAATAGGTGTTGAAATATTTGATATCTTCGAGATTAGCAGTATCAAGTATAATTCTCATCTGTTTTGCCGCCTGACTTATCTCATCTGCTGAAGGTCGTAGTGAATATCGTATGCCTTCTCTTCTTCGGTGAACTTGTGACGAGTGTCAACAACCTGACCGCCGTTGTACTTTCTGTCACCAACATCCTCGGAGGTACCCATAACGGTTACATTAACCTGTCTGCGACGTGCAATAACGTGGTCCCAGTCGATGAAGTAGATGTGTGCGAAAAGACCAAGGTCAAGCTTGCCGTCCTTGATGGTGAGGGTTTCGCTTCTGCCGAAGAAGCAGGAACGAAGGTGACCGTCGGTGTTCATGCTGGAGTAGTCGCCGGGCTCGTTTACGTATCTACCATACTGTGCGTGGATAGGACCGGGATGACGGTACTGATGCTCCTCTGCAAAGTCGGGGATCATCTTTCTCATGATGTCAAGAAGGTCGTGCTGAAGGAACTCGAGATCGAAGGAATCGATATCGTGAGAGCACTCCTGAACCATCACGGAGCAGGTGGTGTGGTGAGACGCAACGGTAACCGTACCGTTCTTAATGCCCGAAGCGGCAACGATTTTTTCTACCTCTTCCGTTACGTCGTGAAACGTGGGGATCCATCCTCTGGACTGAAGCTCGATTTCTTTTTGAAAAACTTTGAATTCCATAATATTAGTTTCCTTTTCAAATATATTTTTTAAGTTTTACGAATTGATCGTGATAAGGAGCATTTTCGCTTATTTGTTTAAGCGCTCGCCGACCGCTCCGCCCGGATGGATCAGCGCAAACTGCTCGTTTTTGTAATCGGTTTCCTCGATCAAGGCTGTTTGCAGCGCATGGAAGATCATACAAAGTGCTGTCGATGAGGTCGTTCCCTGCGAATTGTATTTATCTGTCTCACGGTTAACGTACTGCTTCAGCACCACGTCGGCGCCCTTAGCCAAGGGAGACTCGAGATTTTCGGTCACGGTTATAACCGAAACACCCTTTCTCTTGCAGATATCAAGGATAGGCAGAAGCTCTCCTGTTTTGCCGCCTCTTGAAGCAAAGACCATCACGTCCCCCTTCTGCAAAAAGCCCATGCCGCCATGCACAGCCTCTGCCGGTGAAACAAATTTTGCGGGGCGCTCGATGCAACACATCAAATGCGCAAAATGCTGACAGAGAATGCCCGAATGACCGCACCCCGAGGCACCGATGCGAGAAGCATTTTTTAATAGCTCCACCGCTCTTCCAAAGGCATCGTCATCAAAGTGCT
>JAZSMN010000109.1:0-18293 GCA_045535925.1 Eubacteriales bacterium | reverse complement strand
CGTCAACAAGGACGGGTTCAAATGCCTGAATAGAAAGACGGTGAAGTGTAGGCGCACGGTTAAGAAGCACGGGGTGCTCCTTGATTACGTTTTCGAGTGCGTCCCAGACCTCGTCGTTGCTGACCTGAGCGCGGTCGATCTTCTTCTGGGCTTCCTTAACGTTTGCAGCCTTGCCCATTTCGACAAGTCTCTTGATAACGAAGGGCTTGAAGAGTTCAAGTGCCATTTCCTTGGGAAGACCGCACTGGTATATACGAAGCTGGGGACCAACAACGATAACCGAACGGCCAGAGTAGTCAACACGCTTACCAAGAAGGTTCTGACGGAAGCGTCCCTGCTTACCGCGAAGAATCTCGGAGAGCGACTTGAGAGGACGGTTGGAAGCACCGGTTACGGGCTTGCCCTTCTTACCGTTGTCGATAAGAGCATCTACGAACTCCTGGAGCATTCTCTTCTCATTACGGATAATGATTTCGGGAGCGCCCATCTTAAGGAAGTTGCGAAGACGGTTGTTTCTGTTTATAACTCTGCGGTAGAGCTCGTTGATATCCGAAGCGGCAAATCTACCACCGTCAAGCTGTACCATAGGACGAATGTCCGCAGGAAGCACGGGGAGTGCCTCGATTATCATCCACTCGGGACGGTTGCCCGACTTTCTGAAGGCCTCAACAACCTCCAGACGCTTGATTATTTTAGCCTTTTTCTGTCCGGAGGACTCGGCGAGTTTCTCGCGAAGCTCGGTGGAGAGTGCCTCAAGGTCGATAGCTGCAAGCAGTTCGCGGACCGCCTCTGCACCCATACCAGCCTTGAAGTCGTCACCGTACTTCTCGCGAGCGCTCTTGTACTCTGCCTCGGTAAGCAACTGCTTGGGCTCGAGGGGAGTCATACCGGGATCTACTACGATATATCTACCGAAGTAGAGAACCTTTTCCAAAAGACGGGGTGTAAGGTCAAGCATAAGACCAATTCTCGAGGGGAGGGCCTTGAAGTACCAGATGTGAGAAACAGGGGCAGCAAGTTCGATGTGTCCCATTCTCTCGCGGCGTACTTTCTTGGTGGTTACCTCGACTCCGCACTTCTCACACACCTTGCCCTTGAAGCGTACTCTCTTGTACTTACCACAATGACATTCCCAGTCCTTGGTCGGGCCAAAGATCCTTTCACAGAAAAGACCGTCCTGCTCGGCTTTAAGCGAGCGATAATTGATTGTTTCAGCCTTGGTTACCTCACCGTGAGACCACGCACGGATCATCTCGGGAGAGGCAAGACCGATCTTTATCGAATCAAATGTTTTTCTTTCCATTTATTTCTAACCATTCTCCTTTGTGGGAGAAATGTTCCCTTCTGTAAAATTAAAACTCGTCGTAGGAGTCGTCTCTATCCTCGTCGCTGTACTCGTAATCCTCTTCTTCAGCAAACTCGCCGTCGAAGTCATCGAGCTCAGCATCCTCATATTCGGTATCGTCTATCTCGTCCTCTGCCTCTTCACTCGAAGGAGTGGTAGCAACAGGCTCGGTATATACGGGGGTATCATCCTCGTAAAGACCGGAGATGTCGATCTCCTCGCCGTTCTTGTCAAGAACGCGAACGTCAAGGCAAAGACCCTGAAGCTCCTTAACAAGAACCTTGAAGGATTCGGGAATACCGGGAGTAGGAATGTTTTGACCCTTAACGATAGCCTCGTAGGTCTTGGTACGTCCGGTGATATCATCCGACTTAACGGTGAGTATCTCCTGGAGGGTGTAGGCAGCACCGTAAGCCTCGAGTGCCCAAACCTCCATCTCTCCGAATCTCTGACCACCAAACTGAGCCTTACCGCCCAGAGGCTGCTGAGTTACGAGAGAGTAAGAACCAATAGAACGAGCGTGGATCTTATCATCTACAAGGTGGTGTAGCTTGAGGTAGTACATTATACCAACGGTTACGGGGTTGTCGAAGGGGTCACCCGTACGACCGTCATAGAGTGTAACCTTACCGTCGATAACCTTGAGGGTCTCGGTCTTCATAAGGTTGCGAATCTTCTCTTCGTCGTCTACCACTTCCTGATCTACTCTCTGCAAATCAGGCTTGCCATCCTCGCGGATAACTTCCATAAAGACTGCCTTACCACGAACACTCTCGTCGGGGCGAATATCACGAGTGTAATTTGCCTCACGAAGAAGTTCGAGTATGTCGGTCTCCTTTGCACCGTCGAATACGGGAGTCATAATCTTGATACCGAGCCTGCGGCAAGCGATACCAAGGTGTACCTCGAGCACCTGTCCTATATTCATACGAGAGGGAACGCCCAGAGGGTTAAGAACTATATCAAGAGGTGTACCATCTGCCAAGAAGGGCATATCTTCGGGGGGAAGAATTCTGGAAACGACACCCTTGTTACCGTGACGGCCCGCCATCTTGTCACCGACAGAGATTTTTCTCTTCTGTGCGACATAGACGTGAACAACCTTGTTTACACCGGGAGCGAGGTCATCAGAGTTGGATCTGTCATAAACCTTAACGTCTACAACAACACCATACTCACCATGACGCATCTTAAGCGAGGAGTCCTTTACCTCTCTTGCCTTCTCACCGAAGATAGCACGGAGAAGTCTCTCCTCGGGGGTAAGCTCGGTCTCTCCCTTGGGAGTTACCATACCAACAAGGATATCACCGGGACGAACCTCGGTACCAATACGAATGATACCGTTTGCATCAAGGTTTTTAAGAGCCTCTTCGGATACGTTGGGAACCTCACGAGTGATTTCCTGAGCACCAAGCTTTGTATCACGGGCTTCTTTTACAAACTTTTCAATATGAATGGAGGTGTACATATCCTCGCGAACGAGCTTCTCGTTAAGGAGAACCGCGTCCTCGTAGTTGTAACCTTCCCAGGTCATAAAGCCGATAAGAGCATTCTTACCAAGCGATATTTCACCATTAGAGGTAGCAGGACCGTCGGCGATAACCTGTCCAGCCTTTACTGCCTCACCAACCTTAATGATGGGCTTCTGGTTTACGCAGGTGCCCTGGTTGGATCTCTTGAACTTAATGAGGTGGTATACTTCCTTCTGTCCGTCGTCGGTACGAATTACGATCTCGTCACCGCCAACACGCTCTACAATACCGCTGTGCTTTGCAACAACAACGACGCCAGAGTCAACAGCCGCCTTGTACTCCATACCGGTTGCAACGATAGGAGAGTCGGTAATCATAAGAGGAACAGCCTGCTTCTGCATGTTCGAACCCATGAGCGCACGGGTGTTGTCATCGTTTTCAAGGAAAGGTATGCAGCCTGCAGCAACAGAAACAGCCATCTGGGGGCAAGCGTCCATAAGGTCAACCTGCTCGGGAGTAACCTCGATGAACTCGGTCTTGTATCTTGCGATAACCTTCTTGTTCACGAAGTTGCCGTTTTCGTCAAGCATTTCGTTTGCCTGGGCAACAATGTTGTTATCCTCTTCGTCTGCGGTGAGGTAAACAACCTCTTCGGTAACTCTACCGTCCTTAACGATACGATAAGGTGCCTTGAGGAAGCCGTACTCACTAATCTTTGCGTAGGAAGCAAGGTAGGAGATAAGACCGATGTTAGGACCTTCGGGAGTCTCTACAGGGCAGATACGACCATAGTGTGTATAGTGGACGTCACGAACCTCGAAGGATGCTCTGTCACGAGAAAGACCGCCAGGACCAAGAGCAGAAAGTCTTCTCTTGTGAGTAAGCTCTGCAAGGGGGTTGTTCTGGTCCATGAACTGGGACAAGGGAGAGGAGCCGAAGAACTCACGGATAGCGGTAGCAACGGGACGGGTATTGATAAGCGCCTCGATGCGAAGATCCTCGCTGTCCTGGGTAGACATTCTCTCGCGAATGTTCTTGTCCATTCTAAGCATACCGATTCTCATCTGGTTCTGAAGAAGTTCACCAACACAGCGAAGTCTACGGTTGCCAAGGTGGTCGATATCATCAGCGATACCAACACCGTGAGAAAGAGCGATAAGGTAGTTGATGGAGGCGAAGATATCCTCCTTGGTGATGTGCTTGGGGCAGAGCTCTGCAATTCTGTCGGTAGCGCATCTCTTGATGAAGCCAATATACTCGTCGCCAGAAAGACCCTCGGCCTCAGCAGCCTCGATAATCTCCTTAAGAACAGAGTATCTAACCTTCTCGCCGGCACGGACACCGCACTCCTCAAGGCCATAGCCAAGAACAAGCTCGGGACGAACGGTATCGTTGCCGATAACCTTTACTACTCTACCGGACTCGATCTTGATAAGAACCTCGTTGATAAGAGTATCCTCGATAGCCTGTGCGAGCTCCTTATTGATGAGGGTATCTTCCTCTGCGATAATCTCACCGGTCAGGGGATTTACTACGCACTGAGCGAGGGTAAAGCCCTGGATTCTCGTAGCAAGGGAAACCTTCTTGTTAAACTTGTATCTACCGACCGCACCAAGGTCGTACTTTTTGGGATCGAAGAACAGATTGTTCATAAGAGTCTCTGCACTCTCTACCAGAGGAGGCTCGCCGGGTCTGATCTTCTTGTATATTTCCTTAAGAGCCTCGTCGCGCTGGCTGGAGTTGTTCTCCTCGGCAAGGGTACGGCATTCGTCCTTTGCCATAGTGATACGGAGAACCTCTTCGTCACCATACATCTCGATAAGGGCCTCGTCGGTATCCTTACCGCTCTCGCAGAGTGCTCTGATAAGCACGGTAACGGGGATCTTACGGTTTTTATCTATCTTCACATAAAAGACGCCTGCTGCATCGGTCTCGTACTCGAGCCACGCGCCTCTATACGGGATAATCTGTGCGTCAAAATTGTGCTTGCCGGTCTTGTCTACGCTCTCGACGTAGTACATACCAGGAGAACGAACAAGCTGGGATACGATAACGCGCTCTGCACCGTTGATAACGAAGGTACCATTGTCGGTCATAAGCGGGAAATCGCCAAGGAAGATCTGCGCAGTCTTGATCTCGCCTGTTTCCTTGTTAAGAAGTCTGACACCCACCTTCATGTGAGCATCGTAGGTTGCCGATCTGTCCTTGCACTCCTCTACCGAATATCTGGGAGTAGGGTCAAGGGTGTAGTCGGTGAACTCGATAGAAAGATTTCCGGTAAAATCAACTATCGGAGATACGTCCTTAAGCACCTCTGCCAAGCCTTCACGAAGAAACCACTCGTAAGAGTCCTTCTGTACCTCGATAAGGTTGGGCATCTCGGTTGCCGCTTCGATCTTCGAGAAACTCAAGCGGACATTGTTGCCAAGAGTCTGGGGTCTAAGTCTCATAAATAGAATCACTTCATTTCCTGATTTTTTGCGGGGGTCGCCCAAAAAGCGCCTCGCTTGGTGCACCGAAAGAAATAATTTTTTATTTTTAAGTAAAGACAAAAATTTTTTCGTCCAACCCTGAAAACTACCTCTTTTTGGAGCGGAATTATGTAATATTTTGCCACTTTTTTAGGTGGTGCCCGTAAAAAAGGGTAAAATATCCCCAAAATAACGCGATTATAATGCAATTTTATATTATAACAGTTGTAAAATCAAATGTCAATAGGTTCGATAAACTTTATTTGCTATTTTTTCACGAAAATTTTAGTCACTTTGCACGAAAATATTTTTTCTGCCGTAAAATAAACGGCAGTTGGATTTTTTTACAATTTTATTCCATTTTTATCCATTTTGACATTTTTAACTGGCAAAATGTTCTTTTTTGGACTGTCTTTATGCCGCTTTTGAGTATACAAAACCGCTCTATTTCAAGAGCCACCACTCTATAAAGCGAAATACAAAGCCCTCTCCGACTAAAAATTCCTACTATTTATTCCCCTTCTTCCCTCCCCTTTTATTTCCATTAATTACCTAAAAATTGTGGCAAAATTATGAGGAAACAACCGACTTTTTTACCAGTCTTATCCATAAAACCCCTTCCTAATAAATTCTATTTAACCCGTGTAGTCCCGAGTTTATGTTCCATTATTTGGCAAATATACAGCAAGACTTTTTGCTTCTAAAAGGGCTTTTTGTTTTTCCTGTTGCCTCGATTTTCCCTCATTATTTTTTCTGGTAGCTTTTTTATTAATGTAAATATACAGGGTGAATTTTGCGTTTTCTCTCATTTTAAAAAGGAAAAAGGGAGCGAAGATATCGCTCCCTTTTTATATGGCTTGTTTGGTAATTTTAATTTAAATTTACTATTATTAATTTATACTGTTAGTTGATAATCACTTTAATAGCATTTTACAAAATGATGTTAGTACATCAAAATTGTGCTAAACTATATAGTACCATTTTGATATGCTTATTTACTTTCTTTATATAGCTTTGTACCCTTTTCGAGGCGCGTCATTCCCTCTATAACAAGCTCGCGCCTGGTGGCAAGGTTTATTCTTAAGAAGCTGCGACCGCACTCGCCATATTCGAGGCCGTCACAAACATAGAGACCTGCCTGTTCGTAGAGGAACCTGGCAAAGAGTGTAGAATCATCACACACCTCGCTTATGTCAACCCACAACAGATAGGTAGCCTCGGCGGTGGTAACCTTTAGCTCACCTATATTCTCCACTATATATTCGGTGGCTACCCTGCGGTTTTCGGCAAGGTATTCGCGAAGCTCGTCCACCCACTGGTCGCACTCGGTAAAGGCGGCGATATTGGCGGGCATCGAAAAGGCATTGGGCTCGCCCACCTCGTCGGTATTTATACCTCTACACACGCGGTGGCGAAGTATACCGTCCTTAACAGCTATAACAGCCGACTGAAGCCCCGCGATATTGAAGGTCTTGGAGCCCGCGATTGCCGTAATTGCAATGCCCGCGCACTCCTCGTTTACCGAGGCAAAGGGGGTGTACTCGCGCCCGGGCAGAGTTAGGTCACAGTGTATCTCGTCCGACAGGACTATAACACCGTATTTTGCCGCCAGCTCGCCTATTTTCTTAAGCTCGTCGGCCGACCATATTTTGCCGACCGGGTTGTGGGGGTTGCAGAGAATCATCAGCGAGGTCTGGGGGTCCTTTAGCTTGTTTTCAAGGTCGGAGAAATCTATGCTGTACTCTCCATCCTTGTAGACCAGGTCGCTGCTTAAAACTCGTCTACCGTTATTTATAATAGAATTGTAGAAAATATTGTAGACCGGTGCTTGTATCAATACATTTTCGTTTGGTCTTGTCAGCCATCTGACCACGGAGGAAATAGCGGCGACAATACCACTCGAATATATCATCCACTCGGTGGGAAAGGCAAATCCGTGTCTGCGCCCATAGTATTTGCTCACTGCCTCAAAAAAGGCATCGGGAGTATAGGAATAGCCGTATATACCGTGCTTTGCACGATTTACAATAGCATCGACCACCGCCTCGGGTGCCTCAAAATCCATATCGGCAACCCACATAGGCAATATATCCTCGCCCACATTCCATTTGTAAGACAGGCTGCCTCGCCTGTCGGTTTGCTTGTCAAATCGACTCATCTTTAGTTATAAAACGGATCTCGGTCGCCGAGATATCCACCCGTTCTTCCTCCATTATCAGTTCAGGGCTTCCCTCTACCGTGATAATACCCGATATGGGATTTTTTATACTCACATTGCCAAGGCTCTTGAAGCTGGCACTAACCGTAGAATACTCAAAGGAAAGTGGCGAGTCCTTAACCTGGCAGTTATCAAGCACCAGGTCCTCTATATAGCACATTCCCTGGTCGGATTCGATATAGCAATTTATAAGGCGGAGATTTTTACTGTTCCAGCCAAGGTATTCGCCTATTATCACAGAATCTATTACCGTGACATTCTCGGTATTCCAAAAGGCATCCTTGGAGATTAAGCGACTGTTCTTAACTGTGATATCCCTGCCACCGTCGAATATGTAGTTTCCCTCAACACGCAGACCATCTGCCACAACAGACGATGTGCCCATACCAAAGTAGTCACCACGCACATAGACCGAGGAAAGCGAAACGTCAATACAATTCCACAGCGTCTCCTGTGCAGAGTTTAGTTCTACATTTGAAAGTGTGAGCCCCTGACAACGGCGGAAGGTCTTGGGAGCATCTATCTTGCAGTTAGACATAGAGAGCCCCTGGGTGTACCAAATACCGGAGCGAGCAGTTGGCGAAAGATAGCAATCTGTCACCCGTACACCCCTACAATACCACAGGGGATATTTCCACTCAAAACGGCAAGAGCAAATCTCGATATTTCTGCTTTCCTTAAGCGGGGACTCTCCGTCACAAAAGACAGAGCCCAACACCACTATATCTTGCGAAGCGAACAAGGCTCTCTCGCCCACAAGAGTTTGATTTTCTATCCTTTTCATTCCTGTCCTTTCAAGTAAGTGCAAATAATTATTTACATAAAAATGTGAAATTCTCGACACGCCCCTATGCGTTACCAAAACCACCTGATTGATATTCGTCATCAGCGGGATTTATTCTATAAAGAGAAAAGTCGCATACAACACAGTGGCATAAGAGCATAACACCGCCACTTGACAAAACCTCAAAGAGCCTCCTGGTAGAGGCAATATCCTGCTTTGACGGAAGGGCGGAGCTCCTTGGGTGATTGTGTGCGAGGATAACCTTTTTGGCCCCTCTTCTTACCGCACAAGCAAGCATTTTCCTTGGGTATGTGTCAGAGGAAACCTCGGTTCCCTCACCCAGCATATCGACACCGACCAGCCTATCAGCCCCATCAAAGGACAGCATATAAATGGTTTCATAGGAGCACCCAAGATATAGTCCTATCAAAAATCTGTCAATCTCATAGTCGCTGTATTTCTTGCCTATACTTACCTTCTCGGTAATGCTACGCGAATAAAGAGCACCCACCAGCTTTAGCATAACGGCGGTGTTCTTGCTTATATCTGCTGTCGACATTAGGTCGTCAACAGAGGAGCATCTAAAAATCGCACCAAGACCGAGATTGTCGGTTAGAGAATCTATACACTTCTGTGCCTTTTGCTCGGTCATTGAATAATAGAGGAAGGTCAAAAGGCTCTTTTCAAATCGAGAGAATCCAGGATTTTTCATCAAGGGTGTACCTCCCTTCTTTGCTTTCCATCAATGAAGGAGTTATACTCATCACTCGAAGAGGCATATACCACACCCGACGAGCCAAGTAGCCTCTCGACTCCACATACATTTTCGCCACTAACGATAATTATTTCAGGGGTGCTAATCCCGACCTCCAAAAGTCGAGAGCGCAAGAGTCTTAAGCCCACGAATTCATCCTCGGTGGGATGTGTGGCACCGTATTTGTGCGATATCATAACTATCATATGGTGGGCGGAGCTTGAAAGAGCAGCATCGACAAAGTTTTCGATACGCACCTCGCTTGATGAAAATCGCTCGCCCTCCATTTTTATCACCTTGATAAGCCTCATACGGCCATCAAGCAAAAGCGCTGATATATTTGTCCCCTCGTTTTCTTTAAAATACTTTACCGCATACGAAAGAGCGGAATCATATCTTGAGAAGGATATCAGCTCGGGGAAAAGCGGCACGGTGGCACAAAGATCCATAACTTCACCACACGAGCGCAAAAATCCCGCACATTTTTCACCAACACCCTCTACCTCGACCAGTTCCTCCACACTCGCGTGGAAGATAGCATCAAGCGAGCCAAACTTCATAAGCAGCCTTTTGGCAATAGGGTTGGTATCCATAAGCGGTATCACCGAATATAGTAGCATCTCGAGTAGCTCATAGGTGTCGAAGATATGCTCGCCGTGTGTGATAAGCTTTTCACGCATTCTATCTCGGTGTCCGGTATGTATGTTACTCGACTCGGACCGCGGACTCATTCTTCCCTCTCCGAAAATCTACGAGGTGCTTTTACTCCATCCAAGGTGAGCTCGTAGGGGATATCCGCGGCAAAATCTCGTCCTGTGGGGCGCTCTATTCTAACCATATTTATTTTCACACCCTGCGAGGAGAAGTTTGCCTCGTATTCGGTGACCACATTGCCCTCGTTCCACTCTGATGCGTGCAGGTCACGGGTGAGGGCTATTGGGGTAAGACCTATCGCCTCAATCTCTTCAAGAGTGAAGTCAAAGAGTCCCACGTTGTCGGTCTTGAATGTCAAGGTGCCACCCTCCTTCAGTAGGGTGAGATAGACCGCCAAATATCTCTTGTGAGTCAGGCGGCGCTTGGCATACCCCTTCTTGCTCCAGGGGTCGGAGAAGTTTAGGAAAATCTTGTCGACGGTTCCGGGGGCGAAAATGCCCATAAGCCTGTCGGCAGAATCTATCATAAAGCGAAGATTGTCGGTAAGGCCCGCACTGCTTGCTCTCTCGGCGGCAAGCACCACGCAGTCGGTAACCCTCTCCATAGCAAAATAGGAGACCTCGGGGTGCTTCTCGACCATACCGCATGCAAAGCCACCCTTGCCTGCGCCGATTTCAAGATAGACCTCGCCCTCGTTTTTGCCAAAGATAGTGCTGGGGTTTTGAAGAGGCTCCTCGCCTAAATGCTCGTATAAAAGCTCACGGCACTTGGCAAGTCGCTCCTCACCGTGCTTCTTTTTTCTCATTCTCATAAATATACCTCTTGTTAGTCGCCCTTGCTAAACTCGGACAGGCGAAGATTGGGGTTGTCCTCCATTATCCAACGAATAGCCCACTCGCTGGTGAATATAAGTAGGTTGCGACCACGGAAGTCCTGCACCCACTTGGTATCGTGAGAGAGCCTCAAGGTCTTGGGGTCCAGGTCCTCGTTTTCTATCCAGCGAATCTGCTGATAGGAGAGGTTTGTTCTTCTCAAATCACAGCCATACTCGTTTTTAAGTCTGTATTCAAGCACCTCAAACTGAAGCACACCAACAACACCGACAATAACCCTTTCAAGACCGGAGTTAGGCTCGAAGAATATCTGTATAGCACCCTCTTGCGCTATCTGGTTCATACCCTTGGCGAACTGCTTGCGCTTCATTGAGTCCACCTGCTCGACCATAGCAAAATGCTCGGGAGCGAAGGTGGGGATACCCTCAAACCTTAGCTTCTGTCCCTTCTCGCAAATGGTGTCACCAATTGCAAATACACCCGGGTCAAATACACCGATAATATCACCCGCATAGGCCTCGTCGATAACCTCGCGCTCGGATGCCATCATCTGCTGAGGCTGGGAAAGACGGAAGGACTTGCCCCCCTGGACGTGGTAGTAGTCCTTGCCGCGCTCGAATTTACCCGAGCATATACGCATAAAGGCGATACGGTCGCGGTGCGCCTTGTTCATATTCGCCTGAATCTTAAAGACAAAGGCGGTGAAATTCTCGTCAAAGGGATTTATCTCTTTGCCCTCTGCAACCCTTGGCAGGGGCGAGGTAGTCATCTTAAGGAAGTGCTCAAGGAAAGGCTCGATACCAAAGTTGTTTAGAGCAGAGCCGAAGAATACAGGAGAGAGTCTACCCTCTCTTACCGCCTCAAGGTCAAACTCGAAGCTTGCTACATCCAGAAGTTCCACCTGTTCAACAAGCTCCTCTCGAAGGGTGTCACCAATAAGCTCGTCAAGCTTGTCTGTATCGGTGATGTCGCACTCTATTCCGTGGATAAGCTCTCTTCCACGGTGGGCATCATCAAAGGAGAGAATCTGTCTCTTATCTCTGTCAAACACACCCTTAAATCTCTGTCCACAGCCTATGGGCCAGTTCATAGGATAGGTGCCTATGCCAAACTCGTTTTCCAGCTGTCCAAGAAGCTCGAAGGGGTCGAGTGCCTCACGGTCCATTTTGTTTATGAAGGTGAAAATAGGTATATGGCGCATAGCACATACCTTAAATAGCTTACGAGTCTGGGGCTCGATACCCTTTGCCGCGTCGATAACCATTACCGCACTATCCGCCGCCATAAGCGTACGATAGGTATCCTCCGAGAAGTCCTGGTGTCCGGGGGTGTCAAGGAGGTTTATGCAATAGCCGTCATACTCAAACTGAAGAACCGAGGAGGTGATAGAGATACCTCTCTGCTTCTCCAGGTCCATCCAGTCAGAGACCGCGTGCTTGTCGCTCTGCTTTCCCTTTACCGAGCCTGCGGACTGTATAGCACCACCATAGAGCAAGAACTTCTCGGTAAGAGTGGTCTTACCTGCGTCGGGGTGGGATATGATAGCAAATGTGCGTCGTCTGTTGATTTCTTCTTGTAGGTTTGCCACTGTCTTTCCTTTTTTGTAAAGATTTATTTACATTGTGCGTCATAATAAGAGCGCACAATTGTTGGTTAATTTATGATTCCCATTCCTCTCGGTGAATAACCGCCATAAGAAGCGAATATAGGATTATCGGGATAAAGTAAAAAATGAAGTTGTCAAGCAGGCTCTCGGCAAGGAGCACACCTACCGACAGGGCGAGCATAGTATTCTCCATCGAGGGCTTTTTAAAGAGGGGCAAAATACTCGACACCCTGTAATACAGGTATGCCAAAAGACCGAATATGCCCATAGCCGACAGGATTTGGATAAAGGTCTGGTGGACCATTGTAGGTAGGAAATTCGCACTATCCGACACAGAGGTGAAGAAGCCCTGGCCGAATATGGGCGCAGAGAGAAAGCCTTTTATTCCCTTTGTCCAAAGCTCGAACCTACCATTGTCAGAAAATCCGCGGGACAAAACATCGCCAAGCAGCTCTGCTATTTTGCCACCAAGGAAGGTGTCGGCAAGTCCACAGACCACAAGGATAGCTCCAAGGAAGGTGACCGAGTGGAGTCGTCGTTTGCCATAAAACAGCGAAATGCCAAGGCATATCACATACACGATAGTGCCAAAAAGAATGGCATTACGCGACTGGGTAAGCGCCGCAGAAAGAAGGGTGAGCGTAGCGAGGCCAAGATATACGAGGCCGTGGCGGGAGCGCAGGTACCCAAGGAAAAGCAGGGGGATAAGCACGGTTAGACAAACACCTACGGTGTTCCAAATTCCCCAGCCGAGGAGTACCTTCTCCTTGACTATACTGCCACCCTCGAATATTCCGTCGCTTGTGATAAACAACGCGCCACACTCAAGAATGAGCAAGACCGCCACCACGCCGCCTATATAGACGATATAGTCAATAAGCTTTTCCCTATTTTCGCCACGAATGGCAAAGTAGAAGAAAAGGTAGAGTACGGTATAAATAAGCGCCTCGCATAGACCCATCAACAGGTCGCTAAAATCCCAATTTCCCGAAAAAGCACCGTTTAGCAGAAATGCCGCCGACAGTATAAGCAGGGGCAACAATAGCGGAGTTTTAAGGAGGTTTATATCACGGAAGATGCGGTTTTTCATCGCAAAGATAGCCATCGCACCGAATATGATAGCGAATAGGATAATCACTATCGGGAGTCTATAACCCGTGAAATAATAATCCGAATAATTAGGTGTGCCCGGGCCGTGCTCTACCGATACCGAATAAATCAAGGTCAAGGCGAAGGGCAGAAAGGGACGAATGCTCCTACCCCTCACAAGAGCCACCGCCACAAGCAAAACATTTGGGATGCTTAACCAAAGTTCCAGCGAGGTAATATGCCCCGCCAAAACCAAAAGACAGACCAAGAGGGGGTATATCTTCCCCTCAAAAAAGCCGTCCAAGTGGTTAAGCCAACTCTTTTTCTCGGCTGTCGCTTGAGTTTTACACATTGAATATGCTCTCCTTCATAACCTCGTAGGTCTCACAGAAGACCTTTTCGTTAGCATACATAGAATATCTATCAAGCACGTCCTGTGCATTTACCTTAAGCTCGCCGTCGTGGATAGCCACCACCTTTTGTACAAACTCCGCGGAGTTATTATACTTGAACATAAAGCCGGTAACACCCTCGTCGATAAGGTCGGTGTGCCCCTTCACGCGGGAGGCGAGAATAGTCTTGCCACAGCCCATAGCCTCGATGATATTAAAGGGCATTCCCTCTATCATACTCGCGCTTACATACAGGTCAGAGGCGCGCATAAGGTCGCAGGCATCGACTCTGGAGCCGAGGAACATAACCGAGCTCGACAGGTCAACCTCACCGGCCAGACGCTCCAGGGCAGCCCTCTCTGTGCCATCGCCGACAAGCCAGAGAACCGCATTGGGGATGCGCTCTTTTATCTCATTTAGGGCCTTAATTAAGAATGCCTGATTCTTTCTTGCCGACAATTCACCAACAAAGGCGAGGACATACTTGTCCTGGCACAGCAGTTCGCGGCGCAGGGCCGAAGGTTGGGTTATAATACTACGCACCGACGCGCCCATACCGTGGGAATAATATACCTTGCCAAGGCAGAGCTTGTGCTTTTCGGCAATCTGGCGGTCATCCTCATTCATTACGATGATAGCATCGGTCCTTGAAGCAACCAGTTTTTCAACCATAAGAAGCATAGTTCTTTTGAAGAACCCTGTGTTCTCCGAGAAGAGATATCCGTGAACTATGTTTATAACGCGGGGCCTGTCCTTTTTTGGCAGGGCAAACCTGATATGGAAGGCCGCAAGAGAGGTGTTAAGGATAATTACATCAAACTTTTCTCTCTCGATTATCTTCTTTATCTCTGCACGGCAGGCGGTGTTGGCGGCCGAGAAGAACTTCTTCTCAAAGGGCACATTATAGTCTGCGCCGTCACCCCTTGCCATAACCTTGACAGTATGACCCTCGGCGCGAAGGCGCTCGATATACTCAAGGTGGAAGTTGTTTATATGAATCATAACCGAGGCACAGTAGAGTATGCGAAGCCCTCCTGTCTTTCCCTCACTAACAACACCAGCGACCTGTTCAGGGGTGGGAGCGGTCACTACCTCTTCGATATTAGCATTTTCCTCTATAGCCACTTCTTCTGTCACCTCTGTTTCTTCATCAGCTTTGGGTGCGACATATTTCTCTGCCTTGTTAATCGCCTTGAAGGGGGTCTTTAACAAAATCATAATATCCATACCAAGCGACCAGTTTTCGATATACTCGATATCCGCGTGAATTCTGTCCTCCACCGAGGTGTCACCACGAAGGCCGCGAACCTGTGCAAGTCCGGTCATACCTGGCTTTACATAATGCTTTACCATATAAAGGGGGATTATGTCCTTGAAATACTCGACAAAGTGGGGTATCTCGGGGCGAGGGCCCACCAGCGACATGCTACCAAACAGCACGTTGAAAAGCTGGGGCAATTCGTCTATGGAGGTCCTGCGTATAAAGGCACCGAACTTTGTCTTTCTGGGGTCTTCCTCGTTGGACCAGTATTCGTCCGACTCCACGTTTACGCGCATCGACCTAAACTTGTACATGGTGAAGTTTTTGCCCATTTTACCGACCCTCGTCTGCTTGAAGAGGATGGGGCCCGGGGAAGAAATCTTTACACCAATGGCGGCCACCAGCATTATAGGAGAGGTCAAAATGATAAGTGCAAGCGAGCCTAGTATATCGATAACACGCTTCAAGAACGCATTAAATCTGTTGTCAAGGGGTGTGGAGTGCGCGTTGATGATAGGAAGCGTGCCTATCGACTCAATCTGCCTTTCCGACTTGAAGAAGCCATAGATGACGGGAAGGAAATACACCTTTACGCATCGGTCATCACAGAGGTTGACAAGGCGGATAAGGTGGCGCTTATCATAGGCATCAATAGCGAAAATTACGTCGGTGGGCTTGTGCTCGTCGAGAATCGAGGACAGGTCAGTAAACGCGCCAAGCTTGGGGCAGGTCGCATTATCCAGCGAGATTTTGTCACCGACATAGCCTATTACCATCATTTCGCTGGCAGGATCCTTCGAGAGCTGGCGCAAAAATTCCTGTGCCGAGGCGGTGTTGTCACCCACTATTATCGCACGGCGAAGATTAAATCTACCACGGCGGAAGAACTTGATAAACCTGATGATCATCCTCTTCTTAAAGAGAAGGATTGCGGTGGAAAGGACACAAGAGAAGCCTATCCACAAAAGTACAAAGTAGTTGTCCTCTGCCGCAAACACCATCGCGCAGAGCACCTCGACAAACAGATAGTAGACGATATTTACACGCAATATCGCGGTAAGCGCCTGCTGTGTCTTGATGAATGGGATGGGCTTGTACACATTCAAAGAGAGGAATACCAGCGACTGTAATACAACAATGAGGAAAACTGTTGTCATCAAAACCGTGGAATCGGGGAGAATAACAGTAGGTGTTATGATGGGTGCGGCAAGCATATATGCCATCATAAGCGCCGAGAAGTTAAGCAAAATATCTATTCCTGTTTCAAAGATAACGCCAAAACCGCGATTATTATCGTTTTTCATGCGTCCTCCTAAATAAAACTATTATTTTAAATTTACATATTTATACTATTATATAATATCACCATTTCCCCCTTTTGTCAACAGGTATTTGCTTTTTGAGAGCGCCCGAGGAGTATATTGACATCAAAAGGAAAATGTTGTATAATCAAGAGAACAATTGTTGGATGTTATCTATTCCGTAGGGGGTACCGTGCAGAACAGATAGCCTCCAAAGAAAGAGGAAAAATATGCAAAACTTTGACAAAAGTGTGGCAGAGATAGAGAGAATTATCGGCTACACATTCACGGACAAGAGCCTCTTAAAGCAAGCCTTTACCCGTACAAGCTACTGCAACGAGCACAAGGCGGTGGACGGTGTTCGCCTGCAATCCAATGAGGTCTTGGAATTCTTTGGCGACGGAGTGCTTAGCGTGGCTATAATCTCCTTTATGCTTAAAAAATGCACCGAGAGATATGCCCACGGTATCAAGACAGACCTGAACGAGGGTGACTTCTCGAATATCAAGTCAAAGCTGTCGGACAAGAAAAATCTGTCGGCAAGGGCTATGGCACTGGGTCTTGGAAAATACCTGAATATGGGAGAGGGAGATGCCAAGCTCGGCATCGAAAAAGAGCCCTCGGTAATGGAAGACCTGTTTGAGAGTATCATCGGTGCGGTGTATATCGACTGTGGCATGAGCATACCCACGGTAATGCGCGTGGTGGAGAAAATGCTGGACGTTGGCGAATATATATCCAAGACACCGCCTATCCAGTCGGCAAAGAATGCCCTCCAGGAGTGGTGCGCCGACAAGAAGAGAAGGCTTCCCGCCCCCTCCTACAAGACCATAAGCGAGGACGGTCCCGACCACAAAAAGACCTATGTCAGAGGTTGCTATATAGGTGAGCGACTGGTGGCAAAGGGAATAGGCAAAAACCTCAAGCTTGCCGACGCAAGTGCGGCAGAATCCGCCCTCGGTATACTTATCGCCGAGGAGCAAAACAAGGAAGCGGCAAGAAGGCTGACGGAAAGTAAAAAGCTAGCGGAAAGCAAAAAGCCTACTAAAAAGAAAAACCCAGCACCTAAACAGGAGGCAGAGCAAAAAGCAGTTCCCGGACAGGCTACACAGCCCCCAAAGCCCGCGCCAAAACAGGCAGCACACCCACAAAAGTCCTCCCCAAAAGGAGCAGGACAACAAAAGAAGCCCACAACACAAGAGGGTAAAAAGCAAAGAATTGTTGGCAAAGCAGAAGGACCCAAGCAACCGACAAGCAAGAAAAGCTCAACACGGGTGGGTACTTCAGGACAAGTAGCGGCAAAAAAGCCGAGCGAGAGCGCCCTTGTATTTCTAAAAAATTATGCCCAGAGCGAGCATATAGCGACCCCCGCCTTCAAGGACCTGGGCGAGATAAAGGGTAAGGGAGGCGAGGTGGAATACAGGATAGAGTGCCACTTTGCCGGCAGGGTCGCCACATCAACCGCCAAAACTCGCACCGAAGCAAGAGAGCTTGCCGCCACTATTATTCAAAAAAGCCTCGCTCAGGGCAAGAAAAACAACCCCCGCAAAAAGAAGAAATAAAAAACAAAAGACAATGCAAAAAAGGATTGATTAGGGAGCTCCCTTCCCTATCAATCCTTTGCTTTTTTCCTACAATGTAATCTGATAATAAAAAAACGAGTCCGCTTCTGCTTTTGTTGTTATTCGTTTTATTCTTTAACGACGCTGATATTCTCTATGCCGTATTTCTCGAACAGCTTTACCATATCACCGCTTATCCTCTCTCCGCTGACCGCAATTGGCACTGCGGGGGGACAGGAAACCGAGGGGTCAGCACATATTCTGCCTACCGCGCTCGACACGGGTATAGATTCGCTCGCCGAGAATATCGCCTCTCTTACAGAGAGAACCCTCTCGGGTCTTGAAAGTGAAAGGGGCTTCTCTACCCTTTTTTCGCCTTTGCCAATAGACAAAAGCACCTCTCTAAGTCTGCCTATTTCCTCCTCGGTATTAGAGGGCGAGGGCATCAGGACCACATAGGACTCGTCGGCAAACTCGGGCACAATTTTGTCCCCAAGAAGAATGTCGCAAAGTTCGTATCCAGTCAGACCAAACAAAGAGGCATCGAGGGT
>JAZSMN010000191.1:0-7465 GCA_045535925.1 Eubacteriales bacterium | reverse complement strand
TACCCCCTAATATAGGGCTTTCAAATTTTGGTATAACCAAAAGAGGACTCTACGGAGTCCTCTTTTTATCTTCATTTTCTATTGCTTTTTGTAACACATCACAGCAATTTGCGGCACCTGTATGCCTTTTTGCAAATCATAGTTCAATTGTTACCCCCTTGTAAATTCTCCCACCTGTCTTGACTTTATTTTGCGTATGCGTTATAATATTTTCTGTTAAGAGTACATCTGCAAGGAGTCTATTATGGATGATATGGAACGCTACGGCGACTATAACGAGGTCGACGAGCCCCCAAAAAGTAATAATATATTTGTCACTATTGTAAAGATAATGATAGCCTTTGTTTGCATTGCTGTTGCGGGCATACTTGGTTTGCGCATCACATTGTTCAACTATTATCCCGATAGTGCCAAAAACCTCTATATCGACGACACCCTCGCATCCGCCATTGTATCAAATGATATGGACGTAGAGGTAAAAAATCAGGACCTGCGCTTCCCCTACGATGATCCCGATGAGGGCAACTTCTTTGCCGAGCATCTCTATGTAATCGAGGAGGCTGGACAGCTCCAGATTGCCCTGCGCTACAACGATTCTATATTCGACACTATCGAGAAAAACTTCGGTGTTCGTCTTGAGGGCGACGGCAAGGACCTGTTTACATTCCGTCTTGCCCGAGACCCGAGAATAAACGATACAGCCGCAGGTGAGCAGGTCGACGAGGATACCATAGGCGAGGTTGTGGCCGAGCCTGTTGGCGAGCTTTCCTACATAGCGACCGAAGAACTTATGATGTATACCTACTTCAAGCTTGTCTTTAATGGCATCGACTTTGGCTCATCCGAGGAGCCCAAGGTGGAGTGGATACGCATCGAGATTAGCATAAACGGTGTAGAGATGGAAGAGCCCTATATGATTCTCATCTACGAGAACAACGAGGCCTTTTCCGAGTTTACCGAGTACACCCTTACAAAAGAAGAGAAGGACAAAGCCTGGGCAACTATAAATTGTGTCCCATCTAACTGACGGAGGCCCCAAGTGATCAGCGAATTTTCTGTAAAGCCAAAGCCACAAAACAAGAATGCCTATTACTATATGTACGCATTTTTGCTCGGCGCTCTTGTGACGCTTGTTGTTTATTTCTTGATGGATAAATACAAGGGTCTTGTAGGTCTTGGCACCATAGCCTTTATAACTGCTGCGGTGTTTGTCTACACCAAGTATATAGCCGCCCAGTACATATATGACATTACATTTGACTCCTCGGGCAACCCAGTATTTGTTGTTAGACAACAGACAGGCAAAAAGGATACAACTCTCGCGTGCATCTACATTAGCGGTATCACCTCGGTCGGGATTCTCGACAAGACCGAGCGCAAGAACCACACCACCCCCGTCGGTATGATAAAGTATATCTACACACCTACCATATCCCCCGATACAGTTTGTCTTATAACCTATTATTCTCGCTACGAGAAGTCGGAGATATATATCGAGGCAAACAGTGACTTCGCCTCTCTTCTTATGAGCTATGCCATCGAGGCAAGAGCGAAAGAAGAAGGGGAGAGGGAAACCGAGGAGTATTAAAGGCACCCCTTGTACCGTCCTTGGAATACAAAATCAATGTGGCTCACAAAATGCAAATCCTTGTACTGACCGGCGTCTAAGGCGGTCCGTAATATAAAAACGGCAGAGAAAAATCTCTGCCGTTTTTTTATAGCCTATGAAATGTTTTGAAAAACTTACTCGGAGTGTAATTGGCCAAGCAACCCCGAGAGCCTGTCGATTTTCTCCCCTGACATTTCGGGGGTATCTTCGAGCGGGAATGGGATTTTTAGCGACCTATACTTTTCCACGCACAGCTTCCTAAATGGGAGCAACTCCACCTTCTCTATGCAGGTATATCTCTCGAGGAGGCTTCTGAGGGCTAAAATATCGCCTTCATCGTCATTTATCCCTGGTACAACCACATTCCTTATCCACACAGGCTTGCCCATCTGTTGGAGTAGGTCGAGAAAGGCGAGTGTCCTATCGAGGCTTCCACCTGTCAGGTCACGATACCCATCTTCACTTGTCGCCTTTATATCTAAGAGCACAAGGTCGCACAGGGTTAGAAGCTCCCTGACATTATCATTTAGCACTTCTCCCGAGGTGTCAAGAGCAATGTGCAAGCCACTCTCTTTAAGTTTTCTTGCCACCGAGGTGAAAAACTCTGCCTGAACACAGGGCTCGCCACCGGAAAAAGTAACACCACCCTTTTTTATATAAGGGTAAAGGCGAAGAACTTTCTCGACAATCTCGTCATCCTCTGTGAGTGTGCCGTCCTGTATGTTCCATGTGTCAGGGTTGTGACAGTATTTACACCTTAAGGGACACCCCGTGCTAAAAATAACAGCACGAACACCAGGTCCGTCAACCGTGCCAAGCGATTGTAGACTATGAATATATCCTTTCAAAATGTAAACCTCGCTTTTCGTTTTACATATAGTTTTCTCCACCCGTGTGGGTGGATAATTTTTTACATCTCTTGGTGGAATGTTCTTTGAATAACCTCTTTTTGCTGCTCTCTTGAGAGCTTGTGGAAGTTTACCGCATACCCCGAAACTCTAATAGTCAGGTTGGGGTACATATCGGGGTTTTCCATAGCATCGATAAGCTTCTGGCGCTCAAGTACATTGACATTTATATGGTGAGCCTGCTTTTCAAAGTATCCGTCGAGGATGGAAACAAGGTTGTTCTTTCTTTCCTCCTCATTCTTGCCAAGCGCCGAGGGGACAATGGAGAATGTGTTGGAGATACCATCGCGACAGTCGTCATATGACATTTTTGTCACCGAGTTAAGCGAAGCAAGAGCGCCGTTATGCTCTCTGTTGTGCATAGGGTTTGCACCGGGGGCAAAGGGCTCGCCGGACTTTCTTCCGTCGGGGGTAGCACCTGTCTTTTTGCCGTAAACCACATTGGAGGTTATGGTAAGAGCAGACAGGGTGTGAATAGCATCCCTATATGTGGGTGTCTTGCGAAGCTCGGTGATGAAGCGGTGGAGAATATCCTTTGCAATATAGTCTACTCTGTCGTCATCGTTTCCATACTTGGGGAAGTCACCCTCGATAACAAAGTCGGATATTATACCTTCCTCATTCTTGATGGGCGTAACGCGAGCATACTTAATAGCCGACAGGCTGTCTGCGATAACCGAAAGACCCGCCACACCAAATGCCATAAGTCTTTCTACCTCGGTATCGTGAAGCGCCATCTGCACCTTTTCATAGGCATACTTGTCGTGCATAAAGTGTATGATATTCATTGTGCTTACATACTGCTCGGCAATCCAGGACATATAAATCTTCAGTCGCTCTTCTACCTTCTCGTACTCCAGCACATCGCCGTCATACACAGGCATCTCGGGACCTATCTGTACGCCATACTTTTCGTCCTTACCACCATTGAGGGCCATTAGGAGAACCTTGGGCAGGTTGCACCTTGCGCCAAAGAATTGCATCTGCTTGCCCACTCTCATCGCACTTACACAGCAGGCTATCGCATAGTCGTCGCCATAGTGAGGACGCATAATGTCATCGTTTTCGTACTGGATAGAGTCGGTGTCGATAGAAACCTTTGCGCAGAAGTTCTTGAAGGCGACAGGGAGGTTTTCACTCCACAAAATAGTCAGGTTGGGCTCGGGCGAGGGGCCGAGGTTGTAGAGGGTGTTGAGTATACGGTAGGAGTTCTTGGTGACAAGAGTGCGTCCATCCTCACCCATACCACCAACAGCCTCGGTGATCCACATAGGATCTCCGCCAAACAGCTCGTTGTATTCGAGTGTGCGAAGGTGTCTTATCATTCGAAGCTTTATAACCAGCTGGTCAATCAGCTCCTGTGCCTCGCTCTCGGTTATAAGACCGGAGGCAAGGTCGCGCTCGAGGTATATGTCGAGGAATGTGGAGGTACGACCCAGCGACATAGCGGCGCCATTCTGCTCCTTGTTTGCCGCAAGATAGCCAAAGTAGAGCCATTGTACCGCCTCTTTTGCGTTTGTCGCAGGCAGGGAGATATCGCATCCATAGTCAAGAGCCATTTGCTTGAGCATCTCGAGGAAGGAAATCTGCTTGTATACCTCTTCTATTTTGTTAATGTTATCTCCGACCATTGTCTTTTTACCGAGGGCGACCTTGTCGGCCTTTTTACACTCGATAATGTAGTCGATACCATATAGTGCTATACGTCTGTAATCACCGATAATTCTACCTCTGCCATAGGCATCGGGAAGACCGGTGAGAATACCCACGTGGCGCATCTTTCGCATAGTGTCGGTATAAGCACGGAAAACGCCGTCGTTGTGCGTGGTGCGGAACTTAAACTCGTCGTCAATCTTCTTGCTTAACTCATATCCATAAGCCTGGCAGGCGGATTTAACCATTCTAATACCGCCAAAGGGGTGCAGACCTCTAACAAGGGGAGCGCCTGTTTGTAGTCCTACTATAAGCTCCAGCTCCTTGTCTACATATGCTGCAGGATATGCCACGGGATTTGATACCGTTTCGGTATCTATACCGAGAACGCCGCCCTTTTCTCTCTCCTGACGGAACAGGTCGTTCACCTTTTCCATAAGCGCGTCGGTTCTTTCGGAGGGTCCACAGAGGAAGTCTTCATTTCCCTCATAGGGTGTGTAGTTGCACTTGATGAAGTTTGCGACATCGATAGCATTTTGCCACTCGCCATCTACAAAGCCACTCCAAGAAGCAAACATCTTTTCGTTAGGTAAAACTCTTGCCATAAAAATCCTTTCCTGATTGATTAAGGTTCTATACAGAAGCTCATACTTAACCAATCATACAAACTATATTTTGATTGCCTACCAAAGGGGCAATTCTTTGTAAACACACTAAAATTAAAGCCCAACGCCAAGGAGCAAAGGGGAGACTGCCAATCCATCACATAAAAGTCTAACAAAAAAAGACAGCCTTGTCCCTAGGAGGGAAACAATACTGCCCAGACGGTCGGCTAAACGACGCTCGCTTCACATAGGTTAACCTATTTCACCGTCAGTCACGAGCCCGTGGGGTTTCCCCCTATTTTTTACGCTTATATTTTAGCACAAACAAGAGGACAAGTCAATAAAAAAACAGAATTATTTTATATTTAGCAAAAATTACAAAAAAGAATAAAAGAGAGGATAATCAGTCTATATTTCTTCCAAAAGGAGAAAAAACGGAGGCAATATTCCATGCCCCCGCATATCTCAAACTATTCTATGTTACAAATTAGACAAAAAACTCATTCAAGAGGGTTGTCAAGAGAATGGCAAAACTCGCGATAGGAAATATCCTCGCCACTATCCACCCTTCGACAGAGCTCTTCGTACTTGAGCGAGCGAAGTCTTGAAATAAGAAAGTTCTCTATCCAATACATAAACCTGGTGTTAGGGCTATACCTTTCGAGCCTTTTCATCCTTTCATACATAGGAGCGCCGTCGGACGCATCGCGCCAGGTATCAACAAAAGCAAGGTCAAAGTTCTCGGCAGGCATCACCTTTTCTGCATATACGAAGGCATCGCTCTTGACTATATGGATTTTCTCCTTGTGGGGGAATTGGGGAAGGATATAGGTCTCAAACAGCTCGATAACCTTGTCGCTTATCTCGACTATCGTCAGCGAGTTAACCTCTTCCTTCTCGCTTACCATATAGGCATAATATCCAAGTCCCAGGCCAAAGGTTACAACCTTGCCACGCGCCTCTTTTATAGCATCCTCGCAGGTGTCAAGGTCGACGGGGGTCAGCGTCATCCATTCGTTGGAGTCTTCGAGCACGGCAGGAAACTCAAAATCCTCGGTGAAAAAGCCGAGGGGCGGCACCTCGCGATAAAAGGGTAGGAGCATCATATCGTGGGCGATAACCGCTCTGTACGCAGGGTATTTTTCCTTTTTTATTTCCCAGTTGCCATTTTTTACATTATCCAGTTTTATGTTTTGGTAGTAGGGATTGGAGGTGTATCTCTCCTTGTCCAGAAGCCTGACCGAAGGGGTAAGATAGTCGCGAATTACCCTTCTATCCGTACTGCCTCGGTCCACATCTATACCAAAAGCCTCCGAGAGCAGACCGACAATCGCCTGTTCTCGCGTCAAGTCTGTATCCTCACAGAGCATATCTATCATTTCCAAGGTTATAAGCTCCGGGCACTTTTCAAGGTACGAGGCATAAAGCCGTGTCACTTGGTAGTTTAGTCTAAAAGTCTCTCGCAAAAGCTCTATTTTTTCTCTATTTTCAGGTGTCATAGCAATCTCCTTGTTGACCCTATTATCGCATATTTTCGCACCCAAGTCAATAAAAACTTGACATTGTTTTAAATATATAGTAAAATTAAAAGAAGAGTTAGATGCAATTTGTCTATACCACATGGTTGGGCATAAAGCAAAAGGAAATTTCCTATATGAATTTTACCGATAAATTTATTCGTTCTCAATTAGCCCTTATAAAGCCTATCGCTATGGGCTCGGGAATAGAAATCGCCAGAAGCTTTCAGGACAAAATAGGCGGACTGATGCACTTTTCTCATCGCAAGGACGTGGTCATTTATGACAACTATTTCGATGGGGTAAAGGGCTCTTTGGTTGTGCCTCGTGACGAGCTTCGCGGTGGTGTAATTCTATATCTGCACGGTGGTGGATTTGTCTGCGGCTCGCTTTCCTATGCCCGCGGATATGCCTCGGTCTTGGCATACGAGTGTGGTGTGCGTGTCTTTGCGATAGAGTATTCGCTCGCCCCCGAAGCCCCTTTCCCCGCCGCCCTTGATGATGTATATTTGGCATATCGCGCCATAGTCGATTCGGGAATAGCGCCCGAGAATATAGTTTTGGCAGGCGAGAGCGCAGGCGGAGGTCTTGTATATTCGCTTTGTCTAAAGCTTCGCTCGCTTGGTGAAGCTATGCCTGCGGGTATAATATCCATTTCCCCCTGGGTCGACCTCACTTTAGCTGGTGAGTCCTACGAGAACAACAAGGAGGCAGACCCCTCGCTCTCCAAGGAAAGACTTGAATTTTTCGCAAACTGCTATTTGGGTTATCTCGGCAAGGATTCCTCGGTTTCCCCAAAATCCAAGGGCAGGAAGGGTGACACACCCGAGATGATAGAGGGAAAGAAAAATCCTCTGGTTTCGCCTCTCTTTGCAGACCTTTCGGGTATGCCCCCGTCGCTTGTTCTTGTTGGCGAGGACGAAATTTTGCTCTCTGATTCCAAGGGACTATGTGAAAAGCTTATCGAGGCTGGCTCCTCTTGTCACCTTATTTCAAGAGAGGGAATGTGGCACGCCTATATCCTATACAACCTTAAAAGCAACAAGGCTGATTATCGAGAGATATGCTCGTTTATCAAGCGCGTGATGCCAAAGAGCAATGAGCGAAAGCTTCGCTGGATGCAGCTTGACAATTCTGCAAAGATATATCCCGCAGCGGCTACGAGTCGGTGGA
>JAZSMN010000246.1:0-5063 GCA_045535925.1 Eubacteriales bacterium | reverse complement strand
ACCGCTTGGCCTCCGACTTAGATTTGAGAAGGTGGGGGTTATTTTATTGTCGCCGTCATAGTCCGGAGTCACCTTTTTAAGCGAGGAGATTATAACATTATATTCGGGAATATCCCCATCCTTTGAGGTGTGCAAAATATTCTTGTGCCCTGCGTACATAATATGTGTGTCATAGCTCTCCTTTGCGCACATCTGTACCGAGCAAACTATTATTACGAGCACCAAAAATAAAGCAATTATACTTTGCCATTTATAGTGATACCAAAAGTTGTCAAACCAGGCTATCACTGGTGATTTCATTTTCACCTCGCCATATTCTTCCATAAGGCTCTCTCCTATAAAAGTCTGTTTTTTTGACACGGGTGGCCTTCTTTAGCCATTTTTCCTGCTTTTACTCTATTCTAACAGACAAATGTTAATATTTCTACCATTAACCAAAAAGAGGCGGAGAGAATATACTTCCTATGGGAGTACCCCGAAGAAAGGAAAACATATATGAAAATTGTCGTTGTTCGCTCGCCTAAGTTTTTGGCGAGTATATTATCCCGTCTTTTTGGTATCAAAAAGGGTTAGTTGTGCCCAAGATATATAAGCAAAACGCTTATATCCGCAGGGTTTACACCGCTTATTCGAGAGGCCTGACCTATATTGAGAGGGCGGACCAGGTTTAGCTTTTCTGCCGCCTCAAGTCGGAGCCCTAGAATAGTAGAGTAGTCCAAATTCTCGGGCAAAAGCTTTTCTTCCAGCCTCCTTTGGCGCTCCACCTCTTTAAGCTCGCGCTTGATATATCCCTCATATTTTATTTGTATCTCGGCGCTGACACGCACCGCCTTGGGTAGCTCGGGGCGTCCCTCGTCAATGGGGGCAAGCGAGAGATAGTCAAGCTCGGGTCTTCTTAAGAGCTCCGAGAGCTTTACACCCGTCGAGATAGGTGTGGAGCCAAGCGAGGTGAGTAGCTCGTTTACCCTCTCGCTCGGTGAAATATTGGTGTGGAGAATCCTCTCTATCTCGGTGTCTATCTCTTCCATTTTAGATAGGAAAGCGGCGTATCTCTGTTCTGAAACAAGACCCACGCGGTAGCCTATGGGAGTGAGTCGGCGGTCGGCATTGTCCTGCCTTAAAATAAGCCTGTACTCGCTTCGAGAGGTCATCATTCGGTAGGGCTCCTCTGCGCCCTTGGTCACCAAATCGTCAATAAGCGTCCCTATATAAGAAGAGTCGCGGGTAAGCACCATCGGCTCTTCTCCTTTTATTTTTAAGGCAGCGTTTATTCCTGCCACAATACCCTGTGCCGCAGCCTCCTCATAGCCCGAGGTTCCGTTAAACTGGCCCGCGCCATAGAGTCCCTTTATCTTCTTAAACTCAAGGGTAGGTAAAAGCTCGGTGGGGTCGATACAGTCATACTCGATAGCATAGGCATAGCGCATAACCTCTACCCCCTCAAATCCTGGGAGCGAGCGCAGCATATCATACTGTACGTCCACAGGCATAGAGGTCGAAAAGCCCTGGATATACATTTCCTCGGTATCAAGACCACAGGGCTCGACAAAGAGCTGGTGCCTCTCCTTATCCTTAAAGCGGACAAGCTTTGTCTCAATAGAAGGGCAATACCTGGGGCCCGTGCCCACGATATTACCGCTATACATAGCGCATCTGTCGAGATTATCAAGAATTATGCCGTGGGTCGTGGGGTTGGTGTAGACAATGTGACAACTAACCTTGTTGCTCTCTTCACTTGTCATCTCGCCACTCCTTGAAGAAAAGGGAGTGACATTATCCTCACCGACCTGCTCCTCCATAACAGAAAAATCCAGCGAGCGCCTATGAACCCTCGCGGGTGTGCCTGTCTTAAATCTCCTTGTGCGAATACCAAAAGAAGAAAGCGAAGAGGAAAGACCCAAAGCAGGCATCATACCGTCAGGACCGGAAGAATAGACCTTGTCCCCGACAAAAATCTTGCTCTGTAGGAATGTTCCCGCACAGATAATAACCGCATCTGCCTCCCACACCTCATCAAGGTGGGTTTTTACACCGCTCACCCGTCTTGTCCCACCCTCCTCGGTGGACAAAATCTCGACAACCTCGCTCTGTACAAGGCGCAAATTCTTCTCCGACTCGAGGGTGATTTTCATAAGTCGTTTGTATTCACCTCTGTCTGCCTGTACTCTCTTTGAGTGTACAGCGGCACCCTTGCCGAGGTTCAATGTCCTTGACTGCAGGGTTACCCTGTCAGCACAATAACCCATCTCACCACCAAGCGCATCCACCTCAAAGACAAGGTGTCCCTTTGCGCTTCCACCTATCGAGGGGTTGCAAGGCATATTGCCCACCGCATCTAAGTTGGTGGTGAAGAGCACCGTATCTATACCCATTCTCGCCGTAGCAAGCGCCGCTTCTATTCCCGCGTGACCTGCACCGACTACAATAACTCTGTTCATTGCTTCATCCTTTGTCAACAATTGTTTGCTTTTTAGAGATAACACCGAGCGAAATCGCTCTATACCCCCTCCCGTGTTAAATTATTTTAACTCGCTCCACCTTTGTCACTCTGCCCGAGGACTCGCCAAGGTCGAAGATAACCCCATCCGCATAGGCAGGCCCCTTGGCAGGGATAAACTTTATTGGCAGACGAGTGCGCATCTTTTTTATCACGGTTTCGCTATCCATTCCCAGCACTCCACCGCTCTCGCCACACATTCCGAGGTCGCTGACATATCCCGTGCCCTTTGGCAAAACCTGGGTATCCGCGGTAGGAACATGGGTGTGCGTGCCGAAAATTATGTTTATCCTTCCATCATAGTTGTGCGCGAGGGCAACCTTTTCCCCACTGGCCTCTGCGTGGAAATCTAAGAGCGCAAAGTCGTATTTTCCAGCCTCTCTTGCAAGAAGTCGGTCGATATATCCATAAGGCGAGTCGAGCACAGGCTCGATAAAGGCACAGCCCATAGCATTTATGCAAAGCATTCTATACCCCTTGCAGTCGAGAATGGTATAGCCCGACCCGGGCGCTGACTCAAAGTTGATAGGTCGTAGCATTCTGTCGCTATCGTCAAGGTAGGTGTACACCGCCTTGTTTTTTAGTGTGTGGTTTCCGCCCGTGAGCAGGTCCGCCCCAGCAGAAAGCAACACCTCGGCCACCTCGGCAGACGCCCCGGTAATAAAGGCTGCATTTTCGCAATTTACCACGCAAAAATCTACCCCTCGCTCCTTTCTAAAGGACCAGAGCTTCCTCTTTAACAGCTCCACTCCACCCGGACCTGTCACATCTCCAATAGCCAAAATTCTCATATTGTACCCTTCTATGCCACGGCACTTGCGCACCTTGGACTTTGTTTTTTATCCTTAAAATTTGACACGGGATAAGGGATAAACCAACAAAGCATTATCCCGCGTACTTTATACCAAAATATTTATATATACAATAATATCACATATCCGCCCTTTTTGCAATAGTTTCCCCTTCAAAGTTGAGAATTGACAGTTGAAAGTCGAAAATTGAAAGCGGGAAATAATAAGGCATAATTCAAAATGAAGGAATGCATATTTTCTCACTAACGCTCGACCTTATGGATAACTTCACGCAGGCTCCCTCACCCGACTGCGTCGGGAGCTCCCTCCCGGAAGGAGCCTTTTCGGGCGAACACGGTTCTCCCCTACACAAAAAGGGCGAGCCTGTGGCTCGCCCCATAAAATATTCAATTAAAAACACATTACCACTCAGCAATAGGCTTAAGTGCGGGAATGTTCTTCGGCATCTTTTCGCCGTCCTCAAGAGGCATAATTGCCACAGATACACACTTTGTGTCGCCACCGAAGTGTATAGCAAGCTTTTGTGTATCCGAGTTGTCTCGCGCACCCTCTTGCTTGATTTCAGGGAAGAGAAGTTCGGCGGGCATAACCTCAAACTCGCCACCTGCCAAGATGCCAACCCAAAGACGCTCGCCATCAAGGGTGAGTATTGCACTCTTCTTGTCCTCGGAGAGCTCGATTTCTGCCTGGGTGTGACCAAACCAGTAGCCGGTATCGGTAGGCTCAAGATTAAGCTCATCCTGGATTATAATTGCAGAACGGTCAGAGGGCATACGCATACCACGAACCACGCTCTTGCCGAAGTAAGCGGCAGTCATATCACAAACCGCAATAGCATCCTCGGTAGCGGTACCGGGACGGAAGGTGTTAATGTAGCACTCCGAGAAGCGCTCCTGAATAGGCTCAGGCGAGAGGTTTATACAAATGGTGTTGTGACCCTCTGCACGGTAACGGTAGCACTTGATATACTCGTCAACATTGTAGTTGTCGGCAGCAAGCTCGCGGAAGAAACGGCGATGCTTATACTCTACGCAGAAGGTACCCATATCCTCGTGGCGGTGGTAAGCATTGTTGTCACCGAAGTGAATACCCGCATACAAATCCTGGTCAGTCCAGCCAGAACGGAAGGACGCGTTGGTTCCACCAACCGAGCCCGCATCGAGGGGAATATTGTCCATACTCTTCTCCTCGGTGGGACGATAGTGAAGCACGTCTCTTATGTCCATAATCTCGGGATTTTTACGCAGGACCTCGATACGCATACTGGAAACAATGGGGTCGTTGAAGTATCTACCAAGCCACAGATAAATATCCGAGCACTGGAAGTCTTCCTTTGCATCACCGAAGTTGAAGCAGTAGAAGTTGTTGGAGCAAAGCGTCTTTACATAATAGGGAGAGGTGTGTACAGGCTCGTGATCGCAAAGACCGAAGTCTGTGCCACAAGCAGACATCAAGGACATAATGTAGAAACCAAGATAACTGGTCGCATAGGTCCAGTAGCCAAAGCCCTCTTCATAGCTTCCGTCGGGGAAGTACATCCTACGAACAGCGGGGTATGTGCCCTGATATGCATAATTAAGTGCATCGCGAAGAAGCTCCTCGTCTACCCCCTCCTCGTCAAATATCGAGAGGATACCGACGGTGATACCACCGTTACATACATACTTCCAGTTGTCACCGGGAACATCCTGATACCAGCGATAGCTACGCTTTCTCTTGCGGTCAAGGAAGTCGTCCATTGCGGCATTTACGCC
>JAZSMN010000069.1:0-6908 GCA_045535925.1 Eubacteriales bacterium | reverse complement strand
ACGTCATAGGGGGTATGAACACCGAGGTACATTCTTGAGAAGGCGACAAGGACAATTATCACAATAGATATTATTCTCACCCAAAGTTTGCTCGAAAATCTGCCGATAGAACCAAATGTGCCAGCGATATTTTGCGTGTGACCAGAGGGGAAGGAATAGCCTGTTGCCTCGGCTCTTGCCGACTCTATAATCTGGAAATTGGGGTCCTGTATCCACGGGCGCTCGATACGGCACGCCATCTTCAGTCCCTGGTTTATTACCGTGCCAAAAAGTCCTGTTATAAGAATATAGAACCCTTCCCTCTTGTTTACACACCAGAAGAAGAAAATAGCCACGGCAAGAAATACCGTTTCCTCGCCAAGCTTGGTGACAAGGTCAAAGAGAAAATCAAAAACCGGATTTCGTATGCTTTGCAAAAAATAGAGAAACTCCATATTTTCCTCCATAACTTATATAGATTTGGAAAAAGGCATTATGGATTTGCCACAATGCCTTTTATGTGCGTTGCTAATGCTTTTGATTAAGCAAGAAGCTTTCTTACACAGTCTGCGATGCGATCGCACTTGCAGTTAGCGAAGAAGTACTCCTGGAACTTGGGACCTGCGATTGCGCCCTTTACAAGCTCGCGGTCAAGGTTCTCGAGGATATATACGATATCGTTGTGAGTAACCTTCTTAACCTCGTCGAGAATCTTCTTGTTTCTCTGCTCGGGAACTGCTCTCTCACGAGGATAGCCAAGGCCCCACTCGCTTACGAAGAGCTTCTCGAATACATACTGGAGGTTGAGCTCACACCCCCAACCCCAGCCCTTTGCGAAGGGCATAGCAATTGCGTTACCGTTGTTTACCTGGGTGAACTGGTAAGCATCGGTGGGATCAACAACGTGACCACAAAGTACACCGGGGAATGCGTTGCAAGCAAGCATAGCGCCCTCGCCGGTACCACAACCGGTGATAACGAGGTCGCAAGCACCGGAGTTAAGAAGGATAGCAGAGAGGATGCCAATCTGTACGTAGGTGAGCTGCTCCTTGTCCTCTGCAGAGTACATACCGTAGTTGAACACCTCGTGACCGAGAGGCTCTACAACACTCTTGAGAGTGTCACAGATAAGTGCGTTTTTAGCCGCCTGGCTGTTTTCGTTGATAAGTGCAATTTTCATTTTTCTATTTCCTTTTCTAATTTATTATCAATTGATTACGGGGTGAGTCTGTTGGGGCCGCGGAAGAGGAACTGTACCTCTTTTATCGAGAGGCCGAGGAAGAGCATCGTAAGACGGTCGATACCAAGGCCAAAGCCACCGTGGGGAGGGCATCCGTACTTGAAGAAGTCAAGATAGAACTTAACGTCCTCGGCAAGTCCCTTCTCCTCTGCCTGTGTCTTAAGAACATCGTATCTGTGCTCGCGCTGTGCGCCTGTGGTGATTTCTACACCGCGCCAGATAAGGTCATAGCCCTGGGGAACACCCTGCTCATCACGCATATGATAGAAAGCGCGCTCCTTGGCGTCATAATCGGTAACAAAGAGGAACTCGTGACCAAACATATCAAGTGAGAGCTGCTTGCACATTCTCTCTGCCTCGGTGGTAAGGTCACCCTTGAGCTCGTCGGGAACCTTGTAGCCATATCTTGCCTCAAGCTCGCTGTAAACATCGGCAAGCTTCATTCTGGGGAAAGGAAGTGTGGGAACCTCAAGGTCCATATCAAAGAGAGCCTTGATATCATTGCCGTGAGCTTCCTTAACCTTCTTAAGTGCATAGGCAAGAAGCTCCTCCTCCATCTTCATAACATCGTCAAAGCTCTCGATGTAGGAAAATTCAAGGTCAAAGCCTGTAAACTCGGTGGCGTGCTTGTTGGTGTAGGACTTCTCTGCTCTAAACACGGGGCCTGTCTCGAAAATTCGCTCAAGACCAGACGCCATAGCCATCTGCTTGTAGAACTGGGGGGACTGGGCAAGGTAAGCATTTCCCTCGAAATACTTTACCTCAAACACATCCGAGCCAGACTCGCTGGCAGCGGCGATAAGCTTGGGGGTGTGAATCTCCACAAAGTCACGCTCGAGGAGGAACTCACGAAGAGCACCGGTCAAGGTGGTCTGGAGCTTTAACATAAGCTGGTTGCGCTCGCGGCGGAGGTCAATCCATCTGTAATCCATACGGACATCAATGTCGGAGTCATCCTTGATAGGAAGCGCCTCTGCCACAGACTCGATATGCATAGAGGTGGGGTACATCTCGATGCCGCCAAGCTTTACATACTCGCTGGCAACAACCTCGCCCTCGAAGGACACTACCGAGTGAATGGTAAGACGGTCGAGCATCTCGTTAAACTCGGGGTGCTCCTCCTTGATTACTGTAACCTGCATCTTGCCGGTTATATCTCTTACGACGATAAACGCCATATTCTTTTTGTTACGGAAGTTCTCCACAAAGCCCTGTATCTTGCGGGTGCCGGGAGTGATTTTGCCGATATAAGTTCTTTCCATAAACTATTTTTCCTTTCGGTTTTATACATACATAGTTATTTTACTATATATAACCCCTCTTGTCAAGAGCAAATACAAATGTTTTGCCCCGATATCTATGTCGGTAAATTATAGCACAAATGGTTTTGCCCGATTTTATTCTCTATTACAATTGACAACCGACGCGCAACTGTGCTATCATAGAATTGTGATTTTAAAATAGCCAAACTTGTTAAACATTTCTTTACAATTTACAAAGGAGACCGACTTTTATGAAGTGTCCTATTTACTCGGCAAAATTTATTTCTGGCGACCCCAAGTGGGTACCCGTGTGTTGTAATTTCAAAAAAACCTTTATCACAGGGGATAAAATCAAGAGTGCAACTCTTTACATTTCAGCCCTTGGAATATTCGAGGCTTTTATAAACGGAAAAAGGGTGGGCGAGGACTATATGACTCCAGGCTGGACCAACTATAAGAAAAGAGTCCAGTATTTTGAATATGACATAAAAGAGCTTCTTGAAGGGAAAAACGAGATAGTTATAGGTCTTGGAAATGGCTGGTACTCCTCAAGAGGAATAAACAGCACTCACCCCCGCCCTATGTACAACCCCTGCCCTGCCACAATATGTGCTATTTCGCTTACCTATGAAAACGGAAGGATAGAAAACATTTTTAGTGACGAGAGCTGGCTTGTAGGCAAGTCGGGTGTCACCTTCTCGAGTATCTATGACGGCGAAAGCTTTGACGCAGGTATAGAGGCAGAATATACAGAAAACGCACACCCCTATGACTATCCTCTAGAAAACCTTATTCCCCTGGAGGGCGAGGCTACAAGAGAGATAGAGGAGCTGAAGGTAAAAGAGGTTATAATTACCCCAAAGGGTGAGACTGTCCTCGACTTTGGACAAAATCTCACGGGTGTTATGGAATTTGTAATCAAAAACGCTCTGGGTGGCGAAACGGTAAAAATCGAGTGTGCCGAAATTCTCGACAAGGACGGCAACTTCTACAACGAAAACTATCGCTCGGCAAAGTCCTGTGTCACCTATACCACGAAAAAGGGGTGGCAGGTATACAAGCCTCACTACACCTTCTTCGGCTTCCGTTATCTAAAGCTTGTCGACTGGTGCGAGTCGGTCGATGCCGAATGCTTTAGGGCTATATCTCTGCACTCGGATATGAAGCGCACAGGCTACTTTAAGTGCGGATATAAGAAGATAAATCAGCTGTATTCCAATGTTATCTGGGGACAGAGGGACAACTTCCTCGACATTCCCACCGACTGCCCGCAAAGAGATGAAAGACTCGGTTGGACGGGGGATGCCCAGGTCTTTTGCCGCACCGCCTCCTTAAACTTTGATACAGAGAAGTTCTTTACCAAATGGCTTCGCTGTATGGCATCCGAGCAATGCGAGGACGGAGGGCTTCCCTTTATTATCCCCCAGGTGTTTGGCCCCGAGGACAAAAACTCGGCCGCTTGGAGCGATGCAACCTGTATTATTCCCTGGGAATTGTATATGGCCTACGGCAACAAGAGCCTGCTCCGTGAGCACCTGCCTATGATGAAAAAATGGGTGGGCTATATGTACTCTCGCCCAGGTGGAAGGTATCTGTACCTGGACAATAACCACTACGGTGACTGGCTGGCTATGGACGGGGAGGACGGCTCCTTGACCGGTATAACAGACAAGGACCTAATAGCAAACGCATACTACTATTACGATGTAAACATACTCGCAAAGGCACTTTGCGAGCTTGGAATGAAGGCGGAAAAATACGAGCGTATGGCGAGCCGCATACAAAAGGCATTCCAAAAGAGGTTTATTAGGAGGGGCAAGCTTATCAGCGATACACAGACCGCGTATGTACTAACCCTGCACTTTGGTCTTGTTGATAATCTGCCACAGGTTAAGGAGAAGTTTGTTGCTCGACTTATAGAGCTTATCGAAAGCAACGGCGACAGACTTACCACAGGATTTGTAGGCACTCCCTATCTGCTTGACACACTCACCGAAAACGGCAGAGCCGACAAGGCCTACACCCTCCTATATCAAGAGGCCTTCCCCTCCTGGCTCTTCTCGGTCAATATGGGAGCGACCACCATTTGGGAGCACTGGGACGGTATTCGCGAGGACGGTACTGTGTGGGATACAAGCATGAACTCCTACAACCACTATGGCTACGGCTCGGTAGCCTCCTGGTTCTATGGCACAATTCTTGGTATCAAGCCCATCGAGCCTGCATACAAGAGCTTTGAGCTCTCGCCCATCCCCTCACGCAAAATGGAGTCGGCAAAGGTACGCCTACAGACAAGGTCGGGCGTAATAGTCAGCGAGTGGGAATATGTTGATGATGATGTTCGCTACTCCTTCACTATACCCGAGGGTACGGTTGCCCGAGTGAAGCTCCACGGACGCGAGGACGAGGTGCTGGAAGGCGGCCTATACACAAGGTGGACAAAGGCTGTCGATTAAGCACAACTGAATAATATAGCCGCCCAAGACCTGAATTGTTACGGTTTTGGGCGGTTTTTTCGGTTATTAACTTTATTTTCTTATAGAATGGGTTATTTTTCCTTACCCATCATTTTCATAAACCAAGAACGCATGGTGTCTATCATTCTTGCAAAAATGTTCTTGTTAGCATTATCCTTTGTACTCATCAAAAGCCACCGTCTCTTCCGTAGTAGAGGTCACGTTTTTCCTGTTCGGTAAGCTCGTCAATATCCTTACCCATTCTCATAGCAGTCCAGGCACGATTGGGTACAGGGGGATTAAACGCAGGGAGCTCAATTCCGGGGGTGTTTATGCCGGGGACTGCGTTTTTCGAGGTTTCATTTGCGTATCTTCCGTCCACATCGTTTTTAAGTTTTTCATTCTTTTCTGCCATTTTTCCTTGTTCCTTATCTTTACCGTTTTTTGCCACACAATTATTTAATTTATGTTGCAGTTTAAGTTTGCCTTTTTTTCTCTTTTTTATACTTATATCATTATATTTTGATATTTTTCTTCTTTTGTACAAAAAAATCCCCTTAATGCCTCGAGAGAGTTGTCCTCTCGAGAAAATACATTAAGGGGATTATGTAATTTATGCTATGATTTTATTTAAAATACTTAACCATAGATGCGAACATCTTGATATCGTATTCGCCATAGACATTGCGATAAAGTCCGCCGTCGATACGCTCGGAGTGACCCATCTTACCAAATACACGTCCGTCGGGCGAGGTGATACCCTCGATTGCATAGGTGGAGCCGTTGGGGTTGTACTGGATATCGTAGGTAGCATTACCGCTTTGGTCAACGTACTGGGTAGCTATCTGTCCGTTCTTTATAAGCTCGGCAAGCGCCTCGGGTGAGGCGAGGAATTTACCCTCTCCGTGGGAGATAGGCACATTGTAAACCTCGCCGACCTCACAGAGCGAGAGCCAGGGTGACATATTGGATGCTATACGAGTGCGAACAATCTTGGACTGGTGACGAGCGATATTGTTAAAGGTCAAGGTAGGACAGCTCTCGTCGGTGTCGATAATGCGTCCGTAGGGAACGAGTCCAAGCTTTACAAGTGCCTGGAAGCCGTTGCAAATACCGCACATAAGACCGTCGCGTCTATCAAGAAGGTCGGTTACCGCCTCTTTTACCGATGCACCGCGGAAGAACGCGGTGATAAACTTACCAGAGCCGTCGGGCTCGTCGCCGCCAGAGAAGCCACCAGGAACGAATATCGCCTGGCTCTCTTTTATAAGCGAAACGAATCTATCTGCACTACGCTTGATTCCGTCGGCGGTGAGGTTGTTGATAACGAATATTTCCGCCTCAGCACCCGCCGCCTCGACAGCCTTTGCCGAGTCGTACTCGCAGTTTGTACCTGGGAATACGGGGATAAGCACCTTGGGTCTTGCAACCTTTACTGCGGGGGCTACTCTACCCTTTGCGGTAAAGGAAACATTCTCTACATTTTCCTTGGGGCTTTCTATATTGCAGGAGTAGATGCTCTCAAGCTTGTCCTCATAAGCGCCGTAAATCTCCTCGCAAGGAACAGACGCTTCACCGTAGGTGAACATACCGTCCTCGGTGACTGTACCAAGGGTAGTACCAACCTCGGTGTCAGAGGAAACCTCAAGCACAAACGCACCGTAGCAATAGCCGAAGATAGCATCCATAGGTACCGAGCTATCAAACTTAAATCCATAACCATTACCCATAGCCATCTTTATAACAGCCTCGGCAACACCACCAAGAGTGGGAGTATAGGCAGAGTAAACCTTGCCCTCTCTCATAAGAGCGGTGACGGTGCTATAATTGTTTATAAGCGACTCGGTCACAGGAAGACCGTTTGCGTCATACTCGGGATAGAGTATAACCACCTTGTTGCCCGCCTTCTTAAATTCAGGGGAAACAATGCTACAAAGCTTGTCGGTGGTTACAGCAAAGGAGATAAGTGTG
>JAZSMN010000018.1:0-12603 GCA_045535925.1 Eubacteriales bacterium | reverse complement strand
TGTTCGTCGATAATAGTAACACCGAGCTCCTTCGCCTTGGTAAGCTTTGAGCCTGCTTCCTCTCCCGCCACAACATATGTGGTCTTCTTGGAAACACTACCAGAGACCTTGCCACCGTTTTTCTTGATAATCGCCGAGGCTTCATCTCTTGTCATAGTAGGCAATGTACCAGTCAAAACAAAGGTCATTCCTGCAAATTTATCGGCTTTTGGCTCACTCTTCGCCTCGGTGATGACACCATAAGAGGCGAGTCTATCACAAAGAGCGATAGTATTCTCGTCGGCAAAGAACTCTACTAGTGCACTTGCGGTTATTTCGCCAATATCCTCGATAGCGGCATAGTCGGCAGCTGTGGCCTTTATACAGTTTTCAAGAGTGCCAAGGCGCACGGCGATATTCTCTGCCGCGACCTCACCCACCTGGCGCACACCAAGGGCAAACAACAGCTTTTCAAGTCCGCGCGATTTGGATTTCTCAATAGCATTTATCAGGTTTTGTGCACTCTTCTTGCCCATTCGGTCAAGTCCCTCGATGTCCTCAACCCTCAATGTATAAAGGTCTGCGATATCGCTAATAACCCCCTTGCCAAGGAGCAAATCAACCACCTGAGGCCCTAAACCCTCGATATCCATAGCTCCCTTGGATGCAAAGTGGACGACTCTACGAGCCAGCACCGCCGGACAACCGGAATACACGCATCTTACCGCTGCACCGTCACCGCACTCGTCACGCACCACGGGGTGACCACAGGAGGGGCAAACCTTAGGCATTTCAAAGGGAGTTTCGCTGCCATCTCTCTCGCTCTTTACCGGCTCTAAAATTTCGGGAATAATCTCGCCAGCCTTACGGACAATGACGGTATCGCCTATTCTGATATCCTTTTCCTCTATAAAGTTGATATTATGGAGTGTGGCGCGGGACACGGTTGTACCGGCAAGGCGCACAGGCTCCAGGTTTGCCGTAGGAGTAAGCACTCCCGTCCTACCCACCTGGATATCAATGCTTATAAGTTTTGTTTTCTTTTCCTCGGGGGGATATTTAAATGCCACCGCCCATTTGGGTGTGCTCGTACCCTCGCCAAGTATTTTCCTCTCTTCAAGGTCGTTTACCTTAATTACAGCACCGTCAAGGTCAAAGCTGGACTCTACTCGATACTCGCCAAGGTACTCTACCCTCTTTTTGACCTCGTCAAAGCCACGGGCAAGCACCCATTCGGGCAGGACTGTAAAGCCAAGCTCGGCAAGTCTTTGCAGAGTCTCGCCATGGGTCTTTGGCTCTCTGCCGTCGGTGTAGAGAGTGCCCTCTTGAAGATTAAATATAAATATCGCGAGTCTACGGGATGCGGCAATCTTGGGGTCTAACTGTCTAAGCGAGCCTGCGGCGGCATTTCTCGGGTTGGCAAAGATAGGCTCGCCTTTTTGCTCTCTTTCTTCGTTTAACTCCGCAAAGACCGAGCGAGGCATATACACCTCACCTCTTACGCACAGGTAGGGGATATTTTCCTTTAACTTTAAGGGAATAGTTTTGATAGTACGAAGGTTTTCTGTAACGTCCTCGCCAACAAGTCCGTCGCCTCTTGTAGCGCCCCTTACAAACACACCGTCTCGGTATATAAGCGAAACAGAAAGGCCGTCTATCTTTGGCTCGACAGAATACTCTACCCCATCGCCGAGCGACTCCTCGATCTTGGTGACAAAGGCAAAAAGCTCGTCGAAGGAAAAGACGTCGGTAAGGCTTCCCATTTTTACACTATGTGTAAATTTCTCGAACTTATCAAGTGCTCGTCCTCCCACCCTCTTGGTCGGCGAGGTTTCCGAGTCAAGCTCGGGGTACTCTGCCTCAAGGTCAGAAAGCTCACGGAACAGAGCATCATACTCGTAGTCCGAAATCTCGGGAGCATCCTTTTCATAATATAATTCTGCGTTGTAGGCGATAATTTCTCGTAATTCTTCTACTCTTTTTCTCGCAAGCTCAAGTTCCATATAAAACCCTCAAGTTATAGCATTTTAGATACTATTTTTATATCTATATTTTAGCATTTTTTTATCCCTTTGTCAATTAAAAGCGAATAAAAAAGAACAAATACTACAACACCTCTTGACATAGGCACAAAATAGATTATAATAATGTTATAATACTCGGCGAGGATAACAAAATGACTAAAAAAACCTGGAAAGAAAGAATTATCTCTTTCGCAATTATTAACTTTGGAATAGTCCTGCTTGCCCTAGGAATTTACTTCTTCAAAGCCCCAAACGGATTTGCTACGGGTGGCGTCAGTGGTATTTCTATTATACTGGCGCACATACCCTTCAGTGTAGCTCTCGGCATCACTCAGTCAATGTATATCCTTGCTATAAATATCATCCTGCTTATTCTCGGTGCGATTATTCTCGGCAAAGAATGCGGTCTTATGACCTGCTATTGCTCGCTGGCCTTTTCGCTTGAGAATATGCTCTTTGAGTTTTTAATCCCCCTCGAAGCCCCTCTTACAAGCTATCCTCTTTTAGAGCTTATATATGCAATTTTGCTCACAGGCATAGGCTCGGCACTATTGTTTAAGCAAAACGCATCCTCTGGTGGCACGGATATAGTAGCTCTAATTCTTCGTAAATACACTAGTATGAATGTTGGCACTGCTCTGCTTGTTAGCGACCTTTTGATAGCATTCTCCACCTTCTTTATTTATGATATACAGACAGGTCTATTTGCTATGCTCGGTCTGTTTGCAAAGACCTTTGTCATAGAGGATATTCTCGACTCTATCAATATGTGCAAGGCGTTTACAATTATAACTACCAAGCCCGGGGAGATTGAGGAGTTTATCATAAAAGAAATGCACCACGGCGCAACAGTCTACCACGCAGAGGGCGCATATACAGGTGAGAACAAGCAGATTATCATCACGGTTTGCAAAAGAGTTGAGTCGCTGCGCCTACGCAAAAAGGTTAAGGAAATTGACCCCAGCGCATTTATTATTATCACCAAAACCAGCGAAATAATGGGCAAAGGCTTTAGAGATAACCAAATCTAATTTTTCCCTTATTAAAAACCCACTTATATTAATATCCCCCTCTTATACATAAAAAAGGAACAGAAAATTCTGTTCCTTTTTCTTTTCTGTTTTTACTCCCCTAATTTTTCAAGAGCGGCAAGCTTTACTGCAAGGGTAAGAGCTTTTACCGCGAGCGAAAGCTCATCATTGGTGGGATATGTGGGTGCTATGCGTAAATTTCTGTCATAGGGGTCGCGGCCATAGGGGTAGGTCGCACCAACCTGAGTGAGCGTTACACCCGCTTTTTTCATAAGCTCATATACGCGCTTTGCCGTGCCGGGCAGGACATCAAGCGAGACGAAATATCCACCCTTTGGCTGGGTCCACTCGGCAATACCAAGGCCACGAAGGTCCTCGAGAGCCTCAAGCGTGATATCAAACTTATCCTTAAGGACGGTGCCAAGCGTAAGCATATGGCGGCGCATATTCTCTCCGTTTTCAAAATAAGAGAGGTGACGAATTTGGTTAATCTTGTCAAATCCGATAGTCGAAACACCAAGAAGCGGAAGAGTGTACTTACGATTTCTTTCGCTCATCGCCATAATAGACACACCCGCACCAGGGAAGGTCACCTTGGAGGTGGAGGAGTAGTAGAAAATCCTGTCCTCGGTGCCATACTTTTCTGCCTCGGCAAATATGTCAAGGAGGGTGTCGCCATTCTCGTCAAGGTCATGGATGGCATAAGCGTTGTCCCACATAATCATAAAATCAGGGGCAGCACACTTCATAGAAGCAAGTCTACGAACAACCTCGTCGGAATAGGTGTTGCCTGTGGGGTTAGAATACTTTGGTACGCACCAGATCCCCTTGACCTTGGGGTCTTTGGCAAGGCGCTCCACCTCGTCCATATCAGGGCCATCCTTTGTCATATTGACAGTGAGAAGCTCAAAGCCCAGTACCTCTGTAATCTTAAAGTGTCTGTCATATCCAGGGCACACGCAAATCCACTTAAGCCCCTCCTCACGCGACCAAGGGCGAGCCGAGGTAGGAAGACCGAAGAGCATAGCGCGAACAAGGCTGTCATGCATAAGCTGAAGCGAGGAGTTGCCACCGACAATTATATTCTCTTTTTTAAGTCCGAGAGCCTCGGCAAAGAGCTGTTTGACGGCAGGTACACCGTCAAGCATACCATAGTTTCTGTAATCTATACCCTTTGTTTTGTTTACCGCAGCCTCGGTGATATCCACCGAGAGAAGACCGTTGCTAAAATCGATAAGACTCGCATTCGGTTTGCCCCTTGAGAGGTCGAGGGAAAGCCCCTTTTGGCAAAAGCTCTCATACTGGGATAAAAGTTCGTTGTAAAGCGACTCGCGCTCGGTTTGCGAGAGGTCCGTATATTTAACCATAGAATACCTCAAAATCAAGACTTTTTGAATTTATGATTGCAAAATATTTCATTTTCTGCTCAAATACCTACTTATTATACTATATATATTTATAAAATGCAAGCCCTTTTGCAATTTTTATTCACAATAATTGCATTTTTGATATTTTTATTGATTTTTTTGTTGAGAGTGACTTATTTTTGAAATCTTGACAAAATAAACTTTGTAGTATATAATAAATTATATGCAAAAATGCGATTTGTATCAAAGCCGCTTTTAGTATTTAAAAGACTTGAGAAAGGAGAGAATATGATTTCGTCAAATAATATTATCAGCATTCGTGGACTCGACGGCAACATAATTAAAATGGAGATTTACAGTTCTCTTCCTTCTGTTACCGACCTTACACGCGAATATGCCAAAAACGGTTACCCCGACAGATATGCCGTCTTCTCCGAAAGACAGTACAAATCCCCCCTGACAGGCTCGAAGAGTAGTAGCCGCGAGTTTGAGTACGGAATGTTTCTCTCGCTTATTCTACGCCCTTCCTTCTTCCCTGCCCAGGCATCACTGCTTGGTGCGTTGTCTGCCACCGCTATGATAACCGCCCTGGAGGAGCACACTACCAAAAATCTCGGCCTCGGCTGGGTTAGTGACATCTATTGCGAGGGCGAAAAATGTGGAAGCGTAGCCATTGAGGGCAAGCTTGACGACTATACCGCCTACGAATATCTCATTGTCACCTTTGCTATAAGACTCGAGAACAAGAACTTCCCACCGAGATTAACCGATATTATAAGCGAGGTTTTTGAAAAGGATAACACCTCTATACCCGTCATTATCGCAAAGAATGTTATAAACAAATTCCTCAGTTTCTATACCAATATCAAGACCTCAAACGCGTTTATGTCGATATACAAGTCTAGATTTGCCCTTATCGGTGCAAGCGCAAAATATGAGGTCGGTGATAAAAAGCGAAACTGTACTATATTTAGTGTCGAGGACGATGGCTCTATCAAGGTGGATGTGAGTGGCACAAAAATAACTATTCGCTCCCCCTCGCAAATCACTATGCCAAAGAGGTATAGGGTCAAGCCAAAGGCGACCTAACAAGCCTTTATAGTGGCTGTGTTTTTAAAATTATATTGCGTAATACGGGAGATTTGCCCTGTTTACAGCTTTGATTTACTTACCAAACATTTTATAGAAAAAAGCAAGAACATTTCTGTTCTTGCTTTTTGTTTTGTATATGTCTTTTCCGTTTTCTAAAACAATCAGCCCTCTTCTTTTTGAGGCCAGATTTCAAGGACAAAGCCGGTGCCATAATACCACCAGTCGCCATTCTCTCGCGGCTCATACTTGGAGAAGCAGTAGATAACTACCCCATCAATCTCCTGAGACTGAAGGTTGTTTGTAGAGCCCCAAATAGAGTTCCAGCCACTTATCGAAGTGCCTGTAAAGAAGATTTTCTCAAGCGAGCTAAGGCCCGCAAGAGCGCCTCTATACACACCGAGTATCTCCTTGTTAAATACGATAGCCTTAACCGAGGTGCAACCCTCAAAGGCATTTTCGGCAATGGAGAGTGTGCCATCCTTTATACGAAATTCATCCGACACAAGTGTGGGCTCGACCCTAATTAAGTGGTTGGAGATATAGAGCGCACCGTCGGTATATCCTTCGATATTGTTGTAGAGATAGGTGTCGACAAACGCGGATGCAGCAATCTTAAGCACACTTGCAGGGATCGAAGCACTCTCAAGATTTGCCATACCGCTAAAGCTGTTGGCACCCACACGGTTTGCACCGCTGACGATAACCACTGACCTGACCAGGGAAGCAAAGGAAGCCCAGGGGGTAGAAGCAAAGCTTTGGTAATTTATAAGCGACTCATCGCCACCTACATAGAGTGTGCCACTCTCAAAATACCAGCTCACCCTACCAGAGAGGTCTGTGCCCTCGATATTTGTCCAGTAGGCAATGTCATTTACACCAAGCTCCTCGGTGTAGGTATAGACTCTCGCCTCTCCTATATCGGCAAGCGACAGAAGTCCCTCGACAGAGCCAACCTGTGTTTTACCACCTAAATAATAAAGGTATCTTAAGTTTACATTACCAACAAAGGCGCTCCTGTTTATTCCGGTCACATTGGTAGGAATATCGATATACTTCAGCGAAGGGTTGTTACAAAAGGCATTGGAGCCAATGTAGGTCACACCAGCGCCAATAACAACCTCAGAGTAGGAGCGACCAGACCAGGGCGCATCATTGGATTTTTCAAAATTCCACATAGCACCCGAGCCTGAAATTGTAAGCACCGAGCCCGAGATGGAGTATGTCAGGTTGTTGCCGCACTTGTTTCCACGATTGCCACGAAGACGAAGGTCGGCGGTAAGCTTGGTGCCAACTCTCATAGTATATCTTCTGTTGGTGCTAGCATCATTCCAAGAAGTAAACTGGTATCCGTGGTACCAAAGGTTGTTCATATTGTCGATATGCTCCTGGGTAATTCCTATCTCCGGGTCAACATAGTCAAAGGCAAAAGGAACCTTGGCGTTGGTTGTGTTGTTGGACGAAAGATAACCTATGGTGTAATACCAGTTGATAATCTCACCGTTCTCGCCAAGGTGCCAGTACGGGCCGGGCTCCTGTGGTTTGTCCGTGGAGAGATAATAAGTGTTTGCTAATTGCTGTACCCAGAAGTTGTCAAGACGGACAACCATTTTGTTGTACTGCTCGACTGTGCCCATATAGTAGGCGGTCTGCAGGTTGGTACAATCCTGGAAGGCGCTGGTGCCAAGCTCTGCAATCTTGTCGGTTAATATGACATTCTTAATATTATAGCAGCTATTGAAAGCACCGTCACCAACCTCCTGTAAGCCCTGGTTAAACTCAAGCTCTCTAAGTCCCTCGCAGAACTTAAAGGCCTGGATACCAATGCTCAAAAGAGCGGGCGGGAAATTGATATGTCTTATCGATGAATCATAGAAGGCGTTTTTACCAATTTTAACAATAGTATCGGGAATCTCTACATTCGAAATAGCACTAAACTTGTAGAATGCGTGGTCACCAATAGAGGTTATCTCGCCATCGAAAACAATAGTCGATACCAAGGATGCATACTTAATCCAGGGTGCGTCCTCGTTGTACTTAAAGTCGTACATATCACCGCTACCGCTAATGGTAAGTATACCCTTGTTGATATCATAGGACCAGATGAGATTGTCGCCCGCCAGGTTACCTCTGTCACCATAAATGGTGGTGTCCTCAAAGAGAGGGGTCTCGGGGTCAAAAACATAATCATCAGTGGACTTGTTTTTATCGGTATACCAAGAAGCAAAGCCATAGCCACGGTTGTGAGCATTGGCAATAGCCGACATTATGACCTCGTCATTTATAGGAGCAACACCCTTTTCGATAGTGAAGTAGGTTATACGCTCGTCATTGGATTTGTCACGGAGGGTAAATTTGATTGTATTATCCTCGGGGGTATCCGGGGGAGTCTCGGGGTCATCGGTAGACGGAGGCACGTCATCCGGCGGCGGGGTCACGCCGCTGTCACCGGGCAAAAAGATATCAAGCTTATCGCAGGAAGAGAGCATGCAAATAAAGATACTAAACACGAGTATCAAAGTAAGCAAAAGATATCTCTTGTTCATAAAATTAACCTCCAATTCAATATTAAATGACAAATGTAGTTTTATTTTCACTATATTGTATCATATTGTATTTATAAAATCAAGAAAAAATATTTTAACTTTTTTTATTTTGTAAGTTTATAGCATTTTAAACAATTTGGGAGCAAGTATTTTATGCAAATTTCCAAAAATGTAAAAAGAATGATAAAGGGGTTTGTAGACGGGATTTTGCCCCTGTGCTTTTGGGTTACACTGATATTCAGCTTTGACGAGCCGCATATCGCCATACTAACAATACTCTGTGCCATACTACACGAGTGCGGTCACCTCTTTGCCCACCAAATGTGTCGAAGCCCAACGACATTGAATGCAAAGATATATGGATTTCGGCTAAAGAGAAGCAAAATCACCTCCTATAAATCCCGCATTTTTATCGCTTTGGCGGGCCCCGTGTCAAATTTAAGCGTATTTTTCGCCCTTTTGCTCTTTGGTTTTTTGGGGAGTGAATATGTGCTTACCTTCGCCCTCGTAAACCTGGCCACCGCCCTATCAAACCTGTTGCCAATAGAGGGGTATGACGGATATGTTGCCCTATTTGAGTTCTTCTCCTCCTATGAGAAGCACCGCCTTTTGGCCCTCTTATATCACACCTCTTTTGTCCTCACAGCGCTTTTGTGCCTTATGTCGCTGTGCCTTATAGATAAATTTGGTCAAGGGTACTGGTTTTTTGCTGTTTTTTTCATTTCTCTTCTTTCCAAGGTGGGGAAAAGACTTTAAGCACATTTTTTGAGAATTTAAGAGGTTTTACGAGCATTTACGAGCATTTAAGAGCTTTTTGCAATCTAAAGGCGAAAAAAATACGGATAAATTCCTCTCTTTGTGGATAAATCAAAATATTTTTAGAAAAAAATGCGCCTTACCTATTGAAAATTATATATCTTTTTGTTATAATGTGATATCATATTGTATACGACAATTATATACTTTTAAAAGCGAATTTTGACAAGAAGGGATATTTTTGTAAATATGGCTAAACTTATCGAGTTAAAAGGGATATCAAAGTCCTATGATGGAGAAAAGGTTATAGAGCATATTGACCTTTATATTAGAGATAAGGAGTTTATCACCTTCCTCGGCCCGTCGGGCTGTGGCAAGACTACTACTCTTCGTATTATTGGTGGGTTTGAGACCCAGGACGAGGGACAATTGTACTTTGACGGTGTGGAAATTAGTGACCTGCCCGCCTACAAGCGTCCTATTAACACGGTTTTCCAGAAATATGCCCTGTTCCCCCACCTCAATGTATATGAAAATATAGCATTTCCCCTGCGTCTTAAGAAGATAGGCGAGGATGAAATTCGCGAGAGAGTAACCGATATGCTTAAGATGGTCGCCCTCGTCGGATTTGAGAACAAGAGTGTAAGCACCCTCTCCGGTGGTCAGCAGCAGCGTGTAGCTATCGCCCGTGCGCTTATCTCCCACCCTCGTGTGCTTCTCCTCGACGAGCCCCTCGGTGCTCTTGACCTTAAGCTTCGTAAGGATATGCAAAACGAGCTTAAGAACATACAGCAGGCAACCGGTATCACCTTTATATATGTCACCCACGACCAGGAAGAGGCGCTCTCTATGTCTGATACCATTGTGGTTATGGCGGATGGCGAAATCCAACAGATAGGTACTCCTACCGACATTTACAACGAGCCTAAAAACGCTTTTGTTGCCGACTTTATCGGCGAGAGTAACATTATCGACGGTGTTATGCTCGAGGATAAGCGCGTCAAGTTTGCCTCACACATATTCGACTGTGTGGACGGCGGATACGAAAAGGGCGAGGCGGTTGACGTGGTTGTTCGTCCCGAAGACGTGGACGTCGTAGCTCCCGAAAAAGGTATGCTCACAGGTCAGGTTAGTTCAGTAACCTTCAAAGGTGTGCACTACGAGATTATCGTGGATATAAACGGCTTTAAATGGATGATACAGAGCACCGACTATGTGGCACCCGAGCAGTTTATCGGCCTTTACATAGAGCCCGATGCTATACATATAATGAAAAAATCCAAGTATTCGGGTATGTTTGGCGACTACTCCTCCTTCTCCGACGAGATAGACGAGCTTTCCAATGTTGACTCCGCAGAGGAGTTTTGATTAAGTTTGAAGAAGATTTGCTCTTAGGAGCAAAAAGGATATTGAAATGAACAAAAAAAGATCTCTTATGAGTTCGATTGCGGCCGCACCGCATATATTTTGGGCAATTCTATTTATGATCCTGCCCCTAATTATCGTCGCATACTATGCCTTTACTGACGAATTTGGCAATTTCAGTCTTGCCAACCTCGCCTCCTTGGCAAACTATGGCGAGATTTTTGGTGTTTCGCTCGAGCTTAGCGTTATCGCAACCTTTGTCTGTTTTATTATCGGCTACCCTCTTGCATATATTATTGCAAAGTCGAGCCCCAGGGCACAGAAGTTTTATATTATGCTTTTGATGCTCCCTATGTGGACAAACCTGCTTATCAGAACCTATTCCATAATGGCTATCTTTGACGATGGTGGTATTCTTAATACCCTCCTTGGTACTCAAATCCACTTTATCGGTACAAAGGGCGCTGTTATTTTCGGTATAGTCTACGACTTTTTGCCCTACATGGTATTGCCTATCTACACCTGTATTAGCAAGATTGACAAACATATGTGGGAGGCGGCACAGGACCTTGGCTGCAATGGTATCCAGGTGCTTACAAGGGTTATCTTCCCCCTGTCGCTCTCGGGTGTAATCTCGGGTGTTACAATGGTGTTTGTCCCCTCTATCTCCACCTTCTACATTTCGCAGAAGCTGGGCGGAGGTACCTTTGAGCTTATTGGTGACACCATCGAGCGTCAGTTTGTAAGTGGTGCACTTAACACAGGCGCGGCTATATCCATGGTTATGATGGTGCTTATCCTCATATCCCTGTCGGTTATGAACAAGTTTGGTGACACCGAGGACGGAGGTATTGTAATATGAAGCATCTGTCTAAAGCCTACCTTTTTCTCATCTTTGGAATACTCTATATTCCAATTATCACACTTATTCTCTTCTCCTTCAATGCGACTAACAGCACCGCGATTTTCGAGGGCTTTAGCCTTAGGTGGTATATCGAGCTGTTTAACCCCAACACCTCGCCCGAGACCTTTACCGCCCTGCAAAACACTCTGGTGCTCGCACTCTCCTCTGCCCTGCTCTCTACCCTTATCGGTACTGCCGCTGCAGAAGGAATTTACCGTATGCGTAACAAGTTTATCAAAAAGGCTATCACCTCGGTGACCAATATCCCGATGATGAACCCCGATATTGTTACCGGTATGTCTATGATGCTCTTCTTCGTTGCTGTGGCGGCAATTATCGGTGTTTCCTATGACGATATAGGCTTTGTCACTATGCTTATAGCACACACCACCTTCTGCCTGCCCTATGTTATTCTCTCGGTTCTGCCGAGAATCAACGAGCTTGGCAACTCACTATCCGAGGCGGCTATGGACCTCGGTTGCACCCCCTTGCAGGCCTTCTTGAAGGTAAAGCTGCCCAACATTCTCCCCGGTGTTATCTCCGGATTTATGATGGCATTTACTCTCTCTCTTGACGATTTTGTAATTTCCTACTTTGTAGGCTCGGCAAAATTCCAGACTCTGCCCCTGCTTATCTACTCTATGACCAAGAAAAAGGTAACCCCCGATATGTACGCACTCTCTACCCTTATTATCGTTACTATCTTTATCTTCCTTGTAGTTTCTAATGTTCGCAGTGGCAAGAGCACAGCACCCCAAAAGAAGAAAAACGGAGGTGCGACAAAATGAGAAAGATACTCTCTACAATTGCCCTTCTGCTCCTCTCGATGGCACTACTTCTCCTTGTTGTATCCTGCTCGGGCGAGACTGATACCGAGGTAGAGGATGCAAAGCCCAGCGGCACTATCACCTTAAGTGTCTACAACTGGGGCGAATATATATCCGACGGCTCGGAGGACTCCTTTAACACCAATGCGGCCTTTGAAGAGTATTATTACAACCTCACAGGTCAAAAGGTAGAGGTACTCTACACCACCTACTCCAACAATGAGGAAATGTACTCCAAACTCTCTAACAATGCGGGAACATACGATGTTATCATCCCCTCTGACTATATGATAGAGCAAATGATAGCCGAGGATATGCTCCTCGAGTTTGATGTGACCTCGCTCGAAAACTACCAATATATCGCCGACGAGTTCAAGGGAGAAAACTGCAAATACGATCCCACAAACAGGTATTCCGTCCCCTATACCTACGGTATGGTTGGTGTTATTTACAACACCGAACTGTTAAATCCCGAAGACCTTGACGAAAATGGCGAGATTAAAAACCCCTCCTGGGGACTTATGTGGAATCCCAACTATCAAGGCAAGATTTTGCAGTTTAACAACCCACGCGATGCCTTTGGTACAGCGATGTACTACAAGAATATCAACATAAATACTGATAAGGCAGAGGAATGGGACCAGGTGCTCGAACTGTTAAAAGAGCAGAAGCCCCTGCTCCAAGCCTATGTAAACGACGAGATCTTCAACAAGAT
>JAZSMN010000060.1:0-2765 GCA_045535925.1 Eubacteriales bacterium | reverse complement strand
GCCTTTGCCATTCCACTTTGTTGGTTGTGCTTCACCGAAGCGTTGATAGTGAACTATCTCTCTTTGACGCAGGAATTTAAGGGGGTCAAGTATATCGGGGTCGTCAATAAGGCGTATCAGATTATCATAGGTTACTCTCGCCTTTTGCTCGGCGGCAAGGTCCTCGTTTAGGTCGCATATAGCATCACCCTTGGACTGTATCGAGGCACAGGTAAAGGGCTCGCCACTTGCCGCGGCGGGGAACACACCCGTACCGTGGCCTATATAGTATTTGTCAAAGCCGCCTGCGGTTATCTCGGCGGGGGTCAGGTTTCTTGTAAGCTGATAGATTATACTCGCAACCATCTCGCCGTGGCCAAGCTCCTCCGAGCCGATATCCGTAAGGGTGCCTATGATTTTGCCCGAGGGCATAGAATATCTTTGGTTAAGGTATCGTGTAGCGGCACCAAGTTCCCCATCAGGACCACCAAGGGCATCGATAATAAGCGAAGCAAGGTGCGCGTTTGGGGTGGCAATTTTTACTGGATACTGCAGTTTTTTCTCATAAATCCACATTATTTACGTCCTCCCATATCAGTCATTTGTGCCTGCCAGGGCCAGGGAGAGTTTACCCATTTCCAGCCCTCGTCACCGTTTTGCTCGGCCAACATAGGGCCGTACTTTGCCGCATATTCGGCCCTGAGACTGTTAAGCTCGTCAAGAGTGCTATTAAAATATTCGAGCGCCATAGCACAATCGGGGTGGGTATCGAGAAACAGCTGTGCCTCAAACTTTGCAAAATCAAGGGCGGTTATCTTCTTCATAAGTTCTTCTCTACTCATGGCCATATACCTCCATAGGTAAATAGAGCTCCTCGAAGAGTGTGCCCGCCTTCAAAGCATTCTCGGGAGTATAGAGCATTCGCCAGCGCTGAATAGGAACATAGGCATAGCCAAGCGGCTTGTCACTCAATGTGGCATCTCCACACTGTAAGTCCTGCATAGACCTGTCAGTTACGGGATATCCGTTTTCGTTTTTTTCCATTTTGTTTTATTTCGTCCTTTATATTTTTAGAGCATCTGTGCTCCTTTATCATTATATGAGGGAGAAATAAAACCGCCACGGTGATTATATTTTATTTTTCTTGATTTTTTTGCTTTTGTGGTATATAATATATAAAAACAGATTTTCGAGGTTGATATGAAGGTATATGATAACATTCTCGATTATATAGGTGGTACACCCCTTATAAGAGTGAGGAGGATTTCCGAGCGGCTTGGTCTAAAGTGCAATCTTTTTGTAAAGCACGAGGGCGTGTCTGCGGGTGGCAGTATCAAGGACAGGACCGCCAAAACCATCATAGAAGAGGCAGAAAAAAGAGGCGAGCTGAAAGAGGGGGCGACTATTATAGAGCCCACTTCCGGTAACACGGGTATAGGCATCGCTATGATTTCGGCAGTTAAGGGATACGAGGCTATTATAGTTATGCCCGACACAATGTCGCCCGAGAGAGCAAGGCTTATGGAGGCATATGGAGCGAAGGTGATACGCACCGACGGCTCGCTTGGAATGGCGGGAGCAATTGCCGAGGCTAACAGGCTTAAGGCAGAAATCCCCGGCGCGTTTATGCCCTGTCAATTTGAAAACCCAGACAATGCCTTGGCTCATATAAGGAGCACAGGCCCTGAGATTTTCGAGGACACCGAGGGACAGGTGGATATTGTGGTCGGTGGTATCGGCACCGGTGGTACAATCACCGGCGTTGGTAAATACCTAAAGAGTGTGAAGCCCGAGGTTAGGATTGTTGGTGTAGAGCCAGAGTCCTCGCCTGTAATAACCGAGGGTAGGTCGGGCAAGCACGGAATACAGGGTATTGGCGCGGGCTTTGTACCAAAGGTGCTGGACCTTGAAGTGGTCGACGAGGTAGTAACGGTTAGCGACGAGGATGCTATTATACACGCGAGAATGCTCGCCCGACTTGAGGGAATTTTGGTCGGTATATCCTCCGGAGCAGCGTTCGCGTCCGCCATAAAGGAAGCGAGAAAAGAAGAAAACGAGGGAAAGAACATTGTGGTTATTCTCCCCGATTCGGGCGAGAGGTATCTTTCTCTCTCGATTTTTGAATAAGCAATATGAAGACGCAAAAAAGAGCAAGGCACAGCCTTGCTCTTTTGTTATTATAAAAGACTTTACATTTGGAAAGAGGTATCCGAGCATACAACCTTAAATCCACTTGCGTCGCCGTACCAGTCGGGCGCCTTGTTTAACTGATGGTGGAACTCGGCAACCGTGCCGTCATAGTATATGTATTCAAGAGAGTCGCAGCCGTCAAATACACCGGAGCCAAGATACTCAAGGCTCTTTGAAAACTGGACTGCCTTAAGGTCCTTGCAATCAGCAAAGGCTCTGTCGCCTATCTCTAAAATATAGGACTGCATAGCCACGGTGAGAAGTCCGTTTACACCCTCAAAGGCGTGGTCATCAACCGCGACAATCTCATATCCGTTGTAATATCTTGCTATAACTATATTTGTGTCAAGGGTGGTGCCTATGCCAGAAACACGGTAGGTGTCATCGCCGAGATTACCACGGTATTCAAGACCCTGTGTAGCACGAAGCGCACCGCAGGAGGTACAGGTGTTGCCGTCAAAGACGTGGGCAGAATAACCACTCTTCTCTGCCTTATGCTGACAGGTGGTGGGATGCCAATGGTAGGTGCCGTCATATACCCACTCGGTGGAGTAAGGGTGCGCGAGTGCGTAGGAAACCTTTCTGTCTTCCTGGGT
>JAZSMN010000003.1:0-2397 GCA_045535925.1 Eubacteriales bacterium | reverse complement strand
TGAGTTTTTTATTGTATATTGTAAGGAGTCTGTATGGAAGTACAAGGGAATGTGGGAGGACTTCTCCGGCACGGTTGGCTTCTGGGCGGATATGGATAACCCCTACGTCACCTACACCAACGACTTTATCGAGTCGGAGTGGTGGGCTCTCAAGCAGATTTGGGACAAGGGACTTCTCTACAAGGGCTTTAAGATTGTACCCTATTGCCCTCGCTGCGGCACTCCGCTTTCCAGCCACGAGGTTGCCCAGGGATACAAGACTGTAAAGGAGCGCTCGGCAATCGCCCGCTTCAAGTGTGTGGGTGAGGATGCATACTTCCTCGCTTGGACCACCACCCCCTGGACTCTGCCCTCCAACGTTGCCCTCTGTGTAAACCCCACCGACACCTACTGCAAGGTGTCCTGTATCGACGGCAACACCTACTATATGGCAAAGGCGCTCGTCGACAAGGTTCTTTCACCTCTTGCAAAGGAGGGCGAGACCGCCTACACCATTCTCGAAGAGATTACAGGCTCCGACCTTGAAAGACGCGAGTACGAGCCCCTCTTTGAGTGCACAGGCAAGGAAGCCGCTCGCCAGAAGATGAAGGCGCACTATGTTGTCTGTGACAACTATGTTACTATGTCCGACGGCACCGGTATCGTTCATATCGCGCCCGCATTTGGTGAGGACGACTCTCGCGTGGGTAGAAAATATGACCTGCCCTATGTTCAGTTCGTTGACGGCAAGGGCGAACTCACCGCCGAGACCCCCTATGCAGGCGTGTTTGTAAAGAATGCCGACCCGATGGTTATCGCCGACCTCGATAAGGCGGGCAAGCTGTTCTCCGCTCCCAAGTTTGAGCACGAGTATCCCCACTGCTGGAGATGTAATACTCCCCTTATCTACTATGCTCGCGACACTTGGTTTATCAAGATGACCGCTGTACGCGACAATCTTATCAGAAACAACAATACAGTAAACTGGATTCCTGAAAATATCGGCAAGGGCCGTTTTGGTGACTGGCTCGAAAACGTGCAGGACTGGGGTCTGTCGAGAAATAGATACTGGGGTACACCTCTCAACATTTGGGAGTGCTCCTGCGGTCACCGCCACTCTATCGGCTCTATCGAGGAGCTGAAGAGTATGTCCGACAACTGTCCCGACAACATTGAGCTTCACCGCCCCTTCATCGATGCGGTAACACTTAAGTGCCCCCATTGTGGCGGACAGATGAAGAGGGTCAGCGAGGTTATCGACTGCTGGTTTGACTCCGGCTCGATGCCCTTCGCACAGTGGCACTACCCCTTCGAAAACAAGGAGCTCTTCCACAGCCAGTTCCCCGCAGACTTCATCTCCGAGGGTGTGGACCAGACCCGTGGTTGGTTCTACTCGCTTATGGCTATATCCACACTTATCTTTGACTGCGCACCCTACAAGAATGTACTCGTTCTTGGCCACGTGCTCGACAAGGACGGACAGAAAATGTCCAAGTCCAAGGGCAACGCGGTAGACCCCTTCGAGGCTCTTGAAAACTACGGTGCCGACGCTATCCGTTGGTACTTCTACTCCAACTCTGCGCCCTGGCTTCCCAACCGTTTCTTCGGTGATGCGGTTGTCGAGGGACAGCGCAAGTTTATGGGCACACTCTGGAACACCTATGCGTTCTATGTCCTCTATGCAAATATCGACGGATTTGACCCCACAAAGTACACACTTAACAAGGACAGCCTGTCGGTTATGGACAAGTGGATACTCTCCAAGCTCCACTCGGCAATAAAATCGGTGGACAACTACCTCGCTTCCTACAAGATTACCGAGGCTACAAGAGTGCTCGAGGACCTGGTAGACCAGCTCTCCAACTGGTATGTTCGTCGTAGCCGTGAGAGATTCTGGGTAAAGGATATGCCCGAGGATAAGATAAACGCATATATGACCCTCTACACAGCCCTTGTGACTATCGCGAAAATCTCCGCTCCCATGATTCCCTTTATGACCGAGGATATTTACAGAAATCTTGTATGCTCGGTTGACAAGGCGGCACCCGTGTCGATTCATCTTTGCTCCTATCCTGTGGCAGACGAGTCGCTTATCGACCGCGAGCTCGAGAAGAATATGGACGAGGTTGTTGACATTGTTGTACTTGGTCGTGCTTGCCGTAACGCGGCAGCAATCAAGAACCGTCAGCCCGTAGCAAGAATGTTTGTAAAGGCTGATGCCTGCCTCCCCGAGAGCTTTGTCGAGGTTATCCGCGAGGAGCTCAACCTCAAGGAGGTTGTCTTCACCGACAATGTTCGCGAGTTTACCACCTACTCCTTCAAGCCCCAGCTTCGTACCGTGGGCCCCAAATACGGCAAATTCCTCGGTGGAATTAAGCAGACTCTTGCAACTCTCGACGGAAATGACGCTATGGATGA
>JAZSMN010000047.1:0-7436 GCA_045535925.1 Eubacteriales bacterium | reverse complement strand
AGCAAACCGAGGCGAGATAGTTGTTTTTGCTCTCGTTGAGCAGTACGGCGTCGGTTATTGTACCAGGGGTGTCTACACGGGTAACCTCTCGTTTTACAAGTCCAACAGCAGCCTTCGGGTCGCCTATCTGCTCGCAAATTGCAACACGAAAGCCCTTTTCCACCAGTTTCCCGACATAGACGTCCGCCTTATGGAAGGGCACGCCACACATAGCAGCTCTCTTGCCTGCTCCACAGTCTCTGCCTGTCAAGGTGAGCTCCAGCTCACGAGAAACCGTCATAGCATCGTCAAAGAAGCACTCGTAAAAGTCGCCAAGTCGATACATCAAAATATATTCGCTATACTCGTCCTTAACCTCGAGGTACTGCTTCATCATGGGAGTGACATCCTTGGCATCAACTCTTCTCTCTATAACCTCTGCCATATCACTACCTCCTTAAAATTCGATAATTAATAATAATCAAAAGTAAATTTGCGACTATGGAATATAGTCACCTGGACAATTGAAAAATCAAAAAGTTTATGTAAATCGCCCTTTAACAATAGTCAAAAAGCGACGCGGTGGCAAAATTAGTGACAACCCGAGCAGGTCGAGCAGTCGTGTGTGCAGTTGTCTCTCTCGCCTGTGATACAGAACTTTATCTCGGCATTAACATCCGCCATAAGCTTGTTAAGTGCGTTCTGTGCTGTGGAAAATGCGATATACTTGTGGTTTGAGGTTATCATTCTTGTGAGCTCCTCAATTCTTGCGCGAAGATTGGCAATAGCAATCTCGTCTGCCTCGCCCTCGGGCTTTACAAACTCCTGACCAAGGAGCATTCTGTCGGTCTCGTACTCGCTGACAAGAGCCTGAAGCTCGGGGTCTCTGTCGTATGCATCCTTGGTAATATTAAGCGCTACAATCTCGTCGCTCTTTGCAATCTCCATGCCAAGCATGTGAGCAAGTTCAATAATTTTTGTCATTTTTATATACCTCTTTCATTTATTTCATTTTTACTCTGTAAAGGGCGGTTTTATAGCCTTTTACCTTTTTATATTTTTATGCGATTATAATCAATCGACAAGTTTATATCTTTATACAAGCTCGCCCATTAGGTTAAAGGGGTTGGCCTTATCAATTTTCACCCTGGCAAAATGGCCGACAAGCTCCCCCGGAGCGGGAAAATGCACAAGCTTGCCGCTGTCGGTTCTACCACTCAAATAGCCATCCTTTTTCGACACCGAGTCGACAAGCACACGCTCTACGCGCCCCACATACTCCTCGTTCTTTTTAAGCGAGACCTCGTCCCCAAGGGCGAGAAGTCTTGCCATCCTGTCGTCCGAGAGTTCTCTTGGCACCTGCTCTTCCATTTTGGCGGCAACAGTACCGACTCTTTTAGAATAGATGAAGGAATACACAAAGTCAAACTCCACCTCGCGGAGCACGTCCATAGTATCGAGGAAGTCCTCCTCCCCCTCGGTGGGGAAGCCGATGATAACATCGGTACTGAGGGCAATACCCGGCACCTGACTCTTAAGCCTCTTTGCCACAGAGATAAAGTGCTCCTTGGTATACGTCCTGTTCATAAGCGAGAGTATTCTGTCGCTTCCAGACTGCAGGGGTAGGTGGAAATAAGGGGCAATCTTTGGCGAAAGCTCTGCCATAACCGATATAAGCTCGTCCGAGACATCCTTGGGGTGGCTGGTCATAAACCTTATGATAAAGTCGCCTGGGATAGATGCAACACGGCGAAGAAGCTCGGGAAATTTGATATCCGAAGCGTAAGAATTTACATTTTGCCCAAGGAGAGTAATCTCCTTCACTCCACTCTCGACAAGCGAGCGGCACTCGGCTACAATCTCAGCCGAACACCTGCTTCGCTCCCTGCCCCTGACATAAGGGACTATACAATAAGAGCAGAAGTTGTCGCACCCATACATTATAGAGACCCAGGCCTTGTGGCTATTTAGCCTGTATACAGGCATCCCCTCCACAATCTCGGGCCGTGGCACAGGGGAGGAAAATCCTCTCTCCCCCTCGGATATCGCCCTGAAAACCCTCTCGGGCAAGAGGTGGATGCTTGCGGCATCAAGGGTAAAGGACACATAGTGAAAGTCCTCTTTTATTCGGTCTATCCCGTCCTTCTTTGACACCATACAGCCAAGGATACCTATAACCACCTCTGGTCTTTTTCTTTTAATAGCCTTAAACAGACCGAGCATAGAGAGGGCCTTTGCCTCGGCGTGGGCACGAATGGCACAGGTGTTTACAAGAATGAGGTCTGCCTCATCACTCTTGTCTGTGGGGATGTAACCCATAGCCCCGGCAAGACCAAGCGCTCTTTCGCTGTCCGCCTCGTTTTGCTGGCAACCAAAGGTCATAATATAGACCTTGGCACCCTCGTGCAAAAGCTCTCGAGCCTTTTCTATATACCCTCTACCCTCGGTGTTGTTAAAATCAATACTCATATTTTTAACCGAAAAGATTAGTTTATGTTTAAATTTATATTTGATTTATTTTTAGCCCCATAAGAGCGGCAAACATATCCAAGTTCGTCTGACAAAGAAATTATTACAGCCCCACAATGTAATTACCGGCGGCTGACAAAGCAATTATTACCGCCCGACAATGGAATTATTGACGGCTGATAAAGTGCTCGGCAATCTTCTCTGGAGAGAGGCCCACATAGTCATACAGGTCGCACTTTTCTGTGGGATTTGCAAAGCTGTCGTCAATTGCGAAAATGCTAAATTTTCTTGTATCAACACCGCGCTCCGAGAGCATATTTTTCGTTATCATAGCGGCACCGCCGTTCTTTATACCCTCCTCGACATAGAGGATGCTTGCCCCATTTTTCATCACCGACTCGATAATCTCCACTGCCGGAGCATAGGGCTTTATAAGCTCGACGGCAATAATGCCGACCGCTATTCCCTTTTCCTCGAGGATTTTCTTGGCGATGAGCACCTTTTCTGTAATGCCACCATAGGTGATAATTACATTTTTCTGCGGCATAGAGAGGTCAAAGTCCACCGACACCTCCCCGCACCCAAGCTTTGTAAAGGGGTGACTCGATACACACTCACCCTCGGCGCTATTTGGGTATCTGATAGCGAGGGGCCCCTCTGTGTCAAGCGAAGCCCTAAGCACCTCGCACAAAGAGGAGTAGCAGTAGGGCGAATAAATACGTATACCCGGTATATGCGAGAGGAAGGATACATCAAAGATACCGTGGTGGGTTGCACCGTCCGACACGGCAAGTCCCGCCCTGTCGATAATAATACGCACAGGCAGATTTTGAAGCGCGATATCGTGGACTATGTTGTCATATCCGCGCTGCAAGAAGGTGGAATAGATAGCGGCATAGGGCTTCTGTCCCGCGGCGGCAAGTCCACCCGCAAAGGTGAGCGCGTGCTCCTCGGCTATACCCACGTCAAAATATCTGTCAGGGTATTTATCGCCAAAGGCAGAAAGCCCTGTGCCAAGACCCATAGCAGCGGTTATAGCCACCACCTTGTCATCGCTGTCGGCAATCTCTAAAAACTCGTCGGCAAACACACCGTGGAAGGAGGATTTCTCGCCCTCTCGGTGCTTTACACTATGGAAGACATCGGGATTTTTCTCGGCATCATCGTGACCCTTGCCCTTGGTGGTAATAAGGTGGACAAAGACACACTTGTTCATCTTCTTTGCCTTGCGGAGTACCGCCTCCACCTTCTTGTAGTCGTTGCCGTCAATGGGTCCAAGGTAGTAAAATCCCAGGTCCTCGAAATAGTTGGCAGTAAAGAGCACCTTTTTAAGAAGCTTCTTTGACATAGAGAGCACCCAGAGCACCGCCTTGCCAAGAAGAGGAATACGCGAGAAGAATGATATGGTCTTGTCCTTAAGACCTCTATACCCCTCCGAGCTACGGACATCCGAGAGATAGGAGGCAAAGGCCCCCTTGTTGGAGGATATGCTCATACCATTTTCGTTTAATACAACTACAAGTCCCAGATCGGGGCGGCAATTGTTTATAGCCTCGTGGACCATACCGCCGGTATAAGCACCGTCACCGATAACGCACACAGTGTGATTGTCCTCGCCACGGAGTGCCATAGTCTCGGCATAGCCAAGGGCGGCAGAGATAGAGGTGGAGCTGTGACCTGCTCCAAAGGCATCGTGCTCACTCTCCCTCATCTGGGTAAAGCCACAAAGCCCACCGGGTGTGCGAAGCTCGTCAAAACGGTCCTTTCTACCCGTGAGTATCTTATGGACATAGGACTGGTGACCAACGTCAAATATAATCTTGTCCCGAGGCGAGTCAAACACACGGTGCAGTGCCACAGACAGCTCTACCACACCGAGATTTGAGGCGAGGTGTCCCCCGCACTTCTCCACCTTTTCCTTAAGGAAAGACCTAAGCTCTTCGCATAGTGGGAGCATATCCTCTTCAGAGAGCGCCTTCAGGTCATCTATGGAGTTTATTTTATCAAGAATTTCGTAACTCATTTTATCTCCTTGGGAGTTTCTTCTGCCGAGGTAGGAGCTCTGCCGACAATCTTCACATAAGCACGGTAGAACGCCGAATAATCGCCAAAGCCCACACGATACGCCGCACCCGAGGCGGTCTCGCCCGACTCAATAAGCTGCTTTGCGTACATAACTCGCTTTTGATTTATATATCCATGGATAGAAATTCCGTTATGCTTTTTGAAGGCGCGGCACAGATAGTATTTACTTACAAAAAATCTGCGCGCCAAGTGGTCAAGCGAAATGTTTTTGTCTATATTCTCATTCAGGAATTTAATAACCCTCGCACCAAGCCTCTCCACGCTGTGATATGCCTTTTCGCCACAGACACCCGAAAGAAGCATTATAAGCTCGGTGTTAAGCATCTTTAGGTAGAGCGCCATCTCTCCCTGCGGCATATTCTGCGCTTCCCTTATCCTCCCAAAAATCGAGTGAATATTCTGAGGGAGAATCTTGGCAGGATATACCTTGCCCGAGGGCGCCTCCTCCGAGCCGATTATTCTAAGAAGCGATGCCCCTGCCCCCTCAAAGAGCGACGAAGGCGAGAAGTTTATCACATATCTCTCGTAGGGAATATCGGTGTTTACATTAAAGAAGTGATACTCAAAGGGCGGAATAAAGAGCAAATCTCCCGGCTTAATCTCATAGGAGCGGTCCTCGATATGAAAGACTCCTGCCCCCTCACCCATATACAAAATTTCGTAGGTATCATGACAATGCCTAATATCTAAATTAGGGGGCGGCAGCTTGTCAAGACAATAGGAAAAGCTTATGCCATCAGCACTTAAAATGAGTTTATCCTTCACAAAACCACCTCCTCTGAAAAATTGCATAAGTTTACTTATATATTCTAACACAAATAGACAACTTTTGCAATAGTTTTTGCAAGTGTTACAACAAATATTTATATATAATTATTGCAAAATGGATTTAACTGTGCTAAAATTGATATAGTGTTTACAAATTTGGTGTGCGAATTTCTAAAAATGTGGTGTTTTTGACCTAAGGCTTCACTTTTTGAAGTCGGCACAATCCAAAAAGAGGAAGGAGAATCTATTTGGCAAGGTTTGTATTTTCCGCCTTTGCTGATGAGGCGGGCGACTCTTTAGAGGAGCAGATTTTGGCTCTTAAGGAAAATGGAATTGGCTATATCGAGCCGAGAAATATCGGTGGCAAGCCAATCCTCTCGCTTACTGTGGATGAGCTTACAGCGCTCAGAGAGGCCCTTGACAAAAACGGCATCAAGACAGGCTCGCTGGGCTCCCCGATAGGTAAGTTCCCTATTAGCGAGGATTTCTCAAAGCACCTATCCGATTTTGACAAGGCTCTTCGAGCTTGCGAGATACTCGGCACGAAAAATATGCGTATGTTTTCTTTTTTTGTGCCACGCGACGCCCTCGAAGAAAACCGCGACGAGGTCCTGCGCAGAATGAACACCCTCCTCTCGCTTGCAAATAAGTGCGGCATTCACCTCTGCCACGAGAACGAAAGTGGTATTTATGGGCAAATGCCCACTGAGGTCACCGACCTGCTTACAAATGTAAAAGGGCTTTATGGCATATTCGACCCCGCAAACTATCGTATGAACGATGGCGATGTTATGGAGGGGATTAGAGCGACGCTTATAAACCTTGGCTACCTACATATCAAGGACGCAATTTATGAGAGCCAGACCATCACCCCCGCAGGCGAGGGCGAGGGCAAAATCGGCGAGATTATCGATATTGTAAACGAGGCGACCGACGACCTAATCTACCTGACTGTCGAGCCACATCTACACATATTCTCCGCCTACAAGATGATTGACGAGCACGAACTTCGTGGCAAATACCAGTTTAACTCTAACCGCGAGGCCTTCGACTTTGCGGTAAAGGCACTTGAAAATCTAATGATTAAGCATGGATATAGAAAGGACGAAAACAACATATGGCAAAAGTAAGATTTGGCATCGTAGGATGCGGAAACATGGGAAAGGCACACGCCAGATATTTCAAGACCGGCGAAATCACAAACGGTGAGCTCACAGCGGTCTGCGACATCAACCCCGCAAAGCTTGATATGCTTAAGGAAAAGTACGGGGACAGCATCGCATATTTCACAAATGCAGAGGATATGTTTAAGTCTGGACTTGTGGACGCGGTAGTTATCGCTACCCCCCACTATGACCACCCTCCGCTTGCAATACTTGCTATGGACTACAACCTCCACTGTGTTGTTGAAAAGCCCGCAGGCGTTTACACCCTTCAAGTTAAGGAAATGCTCGCAAGAGCCGAGAAGAGCGACAGAGTCCTCGGCATTATGTTTAACCAGCGCACAAACCCCGCCTTCATCAAGATGAAAGAAATGATTGCCGAGGGTAAGATAGGCGAAATCAAGAGAACAAACTGGATAATTACCGACTGGTACAGAACCCAGTTCTACTATAACACCGGTGCTTGGAGAGCTACCTGGAGTGGCGAGGGCGGTGGCGTTCTCTACAATCAGGCTCCCCACCAGCTCGACCTCTTCCAGTGGATTATAGGTATGTCCCCCTGTATGGTGCGTGCATTCTGCCACTACGGAAAATGGCACGATATTGAGGTTGAGGACGATGTAACCTGCTACTGCGAATATCCTAACGGCGCAACAGGTGTGTTCATCACCACCACCGCCGACGCCCCGGGTACCAACCGCTTTGAGGTTACAGGTACAAAGGGTACTCTTATCTACGAAAACGACAAGCTCTACTACAAGCAGCTCCTCCAGGACGAGCGTGAGGTTTGTATGGGTGCTGTATATGGTGCTCACAAGCCCGAGTGCCTGCCCACTGTTGAGGTTGAGCTTGTAGGCGAGGCAACCCAGCACTGCGGTATTCTTAACAATATCGTTGCCGCTATCAATGGTGAAGAGCCTATCTACGCTCCCGCAAAGGACGGTCTTGCAGGGGTACAGCTTGCAAACGCTA
>JAZSMN010000102.1:0-1912 GCA_045535925.1 Eubacteriales bacterium | reverse complement strand
CCTATTGACGTTGTTGTCTCGCTTGGAATTGCCACCCTGCTCGTCTTTATTCTTCACCCCTTCTTCTCCGACGAGAAGAGGTTCGAGCGCGCATTCCCCTGGATAGTAGGCATAGCCACACTCTTTGCTTTAGGACTCCTTATATACGTAAACCTCTTGCCCGACAGCATAGACGGAGTTGAGCAGATTTACATTGACAGTTACGCCCTAAACATAGAGAGCGCGAGAAAGAATGCCGCCACCCTCTTTGGTTGTATGACGGGGCTCTTGGTGGTATATCCCATAGACCGTTTTTATACAAGGTTCAAGACCGAGGCGCGTTGGTATGCCCAGGTGATAAAGCTCGCGGTAGGACTTGGTATTGTTATCCTAATTAAGAGCGTAATGCAGGCACCCCTTGAGGCCGTGGTTGGACTATTTACCGACGCACCCACCCTTATCGCTCGTGGCATTCGCTACTTCCTTATCGTGATTTTTGCGGGCGGAGTATGGCCTCTTACCTTCTCTTTCTTTGCAAAAATGGAGATTCCCGCCCTTGATAGCTTCGGCGAAAAGGTTAAGAGCTTCTTTGCAAAATCTAACACGCCTGCCACCTAACAGAAAATTCTGCAAATAAAACTTTACAATTTGACAAACCAAAAATGCGAGAAAAGTACACCCCGTAAACACCGCGGTCGCTTTTGCTCGCATTTTTTCATTTTACCCCTTTACTTTTTTTATTATTTATGTTATAATTTTTTAATAAATAATATATAAAAGGATTAAACTGTATGAAATGTCCCGCCTGTAATCATCAGGATTCTCGTGTTCTTGACTCTCGCCCGGTAGAGGACGGCTCAAGTATAAAGCGCCGCAGAGAGTGTCCCTCCTGTGGCAAGAGATTTACCACCTACGAGGTGGTAGATAGTGTTTCTATCGCCGTGGTTAAGCGCGATGGCCGTCGCGAGTTCTTCGACAGCCACAAGCTGATGCTCGGTATTGAGAGAGCCTGTCAAAAGCGCCCTGTGGATGCGCAAGCTATCGCCAAGGATATAGAGACAGAGCTGCAAAACTCTCTTGTCAGCGAGATTTCTTCCAAGGATATTGGCGAAATGGTGCTCTCCCGACTTAAGGAGGTTGACATCGTTTCTTATATCCGCTTTGCATCGGTGTATCGTGAGTTTAAGGATATCGACTCCTTTATGGAGGAGATTAAAAGCCTTAGCCGTCGCGGAAGAAAAAAGGTTAGCACAAAGACCGTGAGGGATGAATAATGATTAAGAGTATGACCGCCTTCGGCCGCGCGAGGCTTGATGGTGAGGACAAGGACATTGTCGTTGAAATAAAAAGCGTAAATTCTCGTTACCTTGACTGTACTGTCAAGATGCCGAGAGCATACCTCTTTCTTGAGGAGAGAATAAAGAGCTATGTGCAGAAAAACGCGGTATCCCGCGCCAAGGTTGATATCTACATTACAGTTGTTGACCATACCAACTCGGTTGGCACCGTCGAGTTTGACCGCGGATATGCAGAGAGCTATATCACCGCGCTTCGCTCCTTGCGTGACGAGTTTGGACTTAGCGACGATATTAGCGTTATGACTGTTGCTCGCAATAGCGAGATTTTCCGCACCCAGAGGATAGAGACCGACATCGAGGCCGAGTGGCAAAGGCTCCTTCCCGTTCTTGACGCGGCGATAACCGACTATGATGCTATGCGTACTGCCGAGGGCGAAAAGGCGTTTGCCGACCTTAAGGCGAAGATTGAGGCTGTTCGTGCCTACACCTACGAGATAGAAGAGATATCCCACGAGGATACGGTGGGCTATCGCGACAAGCTCGAGACTCGCATCCGTGCTATTCTTGCCGACAACTCTGTCGCCATTGACGAAAATCGTCTGTTGACCGAGTGTGCACTCTGGGCGGATAAAATA
>JAZSMN010000089.1:0-6056 GCA_045535925.1 Eubacteriales bacterium | reverse complement strand
CGGAGCCGATGAACTCGGGAATAGGATCAACGAATGCCATGTGTCCTGCCCATCCGGGAGAGGTGGAAGCGATATCCGCACCTGTACCTTCGGTGATATCATCGATTATCTTGGAGTAATCCTTGATATTAGCGTTGGTGGGGAAGTGAACGTTTTCCATAGGCATACGGAGCTTAGGATCGATCTGGTAGTAGAGGTACTTGATCATAGAGTGAGCAAATCCTGCCTCGTAGGTGATGGGAGCGATGTTACCATCCTGGTCAGCCCATTCATCCTCTGCAACAAGGTGAACCTTGGTGCAGTCAACCTGGAAGTAGTTGATAAGCTGTGCAAGAGGAATGTAGGTGTCGGGCTCGGGGTTGCCGAGAATCATCGTGAAGGACTTGCCTGCCTCCGATGCTGCCTTAAGACGAGTGAAGAGGGTGGAAATGAGAACGGGGTGAGGGTTCATCATAACCTTAACTTCGAACTCGGGATGCCACCACGCTTCGCGCTTTTCAAGATCCTTGCCGCTGAGGCTGCGAACATAGTCGCAAACAGCCTTGTCCTTGAAGGGAACGAAGTCAGCAGGCTGGAAGTTAAATTTGGTAGCGGGATCTGTAATGAAATCGAACATTGCTTTTTCTCCTTTATAATATTGTTTTTTAATTTATTGTTTTACCGTTAAGTATAACCGTTTTAATGCCGAACTCGGCGTCGACAATCAAGAGGTTTGCCACATTGCCAACTCTTATCTCGCCCCTGTCGGTAAGAGAGAGTGCTCTTGCGGGGTTGGTAGCGGCATATTTGAAGACCTGACAGAGCGATGCGCCTGTGTGGAACATCATATTTCGGCAAGAGCCGTCGAGTATCATTTTGCTTCCTGCTATCTCGCCGCTAAAGTCAAAGTTGATATCGTCCGCACCCTCGTAGCCCTCGGGAATGGGGCCGTGGTCAACAAAGGCGTCGGAGATAAGGATAATCTTATCATCGCCCTTGATTTTCTTGATAAGTCTTAGGAGGTAGGGCTCGACGTGGATGCCCACCTTGTCACAGATAAGCTCGGTATATATAGTGTCATTGTAGAGCGCGGTCTCGTCAACGCAGGCACTACGGCACTCGGGATATTTCTCTATTCTACCCGTGGCATTCATGTGGTGGGTGGCGATTTTGAGTCCGTAGGGAATAAGCGCCTCTATCTGGTAGGGCTCTGCCTCGCTGTGTGCTACGGAGAACACCGCCGCGGGGTTCTTGGACTTGACATACTGGACAAACTCGAGAATGTTCTCACGCTCGGGGGCAAGGCACCACACCTTGGCGATATCGTATGCCGCGTCAACCACCTTCCCGTATCTCTCGAGAGCAACAAGGTCCTTCCAGGGGTTGTTCTCGCGGTTGCAACCAAACTTGGGGTTAAGATAGGGGGCCTCCATATAAAGACCTATGATATTGTCAGCCTCTCCAGACTCCATAGCCGAGCGCACAAGTGCTATCGACTCGACAAGCTGGTCGGCATTCATATTGTAATAAAGTGCGGGCAAAACGTCGGTAACACCATGCTTAAGCAGGGTCTTTGCCACCGCTACGGGGTCCTCGGTGAAGAAGGTAAAGCCGTCCGCATGGGTGTGAATATCCACAAGACCGGGGCCAACATAACAGCCCTCTGCATCTATGATTTCCATACCTTCGGTATCAATCTTTTTGCCAAAATCGAGTATCTTTCCGTCCTCAAATACAAGCACGCCGTCCCTAATCATATAGTCGGGCATAACAATATGGGCATTGATAATAGCAGTTTTCATTTTTCCCTCTCAATTTATTTTACAAGATTTTTTGTACTGGCTGGGTGTCATTCCCGTATGCTTTCTAAACAAGGTAGAAAAGTAGTGCGAATTGGAGAATGAGAGCCTCTCGGAAATTTCAAAGAAATTGTAGCCTGTTTCCCTTATAAGCCTTTTCGCCTCGTTTATTTTCATCATATTGAAATAATCAATAACCGAGCAGCCACAGACCTTCGAAAAGTACCTGGATATGTATGACTTGCCAAAGGAAAACTCGCGCACAAGGTCGTCAAGAGTAAACTTGGAATAAAGGTGTCTATCCATAAACTCGACAATGCGGACAACGAAGGGGTCCTGGATTATCTCCTTGGAGTGATACATCTTCCTGGGTGATATGTAATCCTGGTTTTCGCGGATTATGTCTATAAGCATCAGCTCGAGCCTGATTATGACCGTCTGTGCTCCGCCCCACAGCGAGTTTTCCGCCTTCAGCTTCAGCCCCTCGATGACGGGGTTGTTAAAGGGTAACTCAAAGGTATTGGATGCCTCGTGGAGTATGGCGGCGATATGCTGCTTGGTGGACATGGATGCGGTAAACTTCTTGTTTTCAAAGTAGCACATAGCCACCGAATCCGAGGTAAATGTCATAATAAATATGTTTGGTGCTATGCCCTTGACAACCCTCAGCATATGCTCTTCGCCAGGCTTGTGGAAGTAAAGCTCGCCCTGCTTTAGTATAAACGAGGTGTCGTCGGCGACAATCTCGCACTCGCCTCTGTCTATGTAAACAAGCTCCCACTCTCTGTGGGACTCTGCCCTGTCGACAAAGCTGTCATCAAACTCGAAATAATGTATCGAGGACAAGGAATTTATGACAATGGGGAAATCTATCTTACCGAAATCATTCATTTTTTCACCAAAAGAACACTTCTGTGTACATTATATAATATTTCAGATGGGAATGTGTATAAAATCGAGCACGATTTGTATAATATTTGACCCGATGCGTACAAATACAAAAACACCCCTCGCGGCAAAGCAAAATATGCTAAAATCTTCTTTTGCGAAATAATTATAGCACATATATACAAAAAAGACAAGTGCCGAATTTGTTATTCTTGTAAATCTATCGAAAAACTACCAAATTTATTGACAAAGCCTGCATTTTGTGATAGGATTAGAGAGGCAGAATATGATTTATTTAAAAATCTTTTATTAAGGGAGGCGATTTGTATAAAAAAGTATCTTGGTATAGATATTGGAACAACCTCGTTGAAGGCCGCGGTTTTTGACGAAAAGGGACAGCGCCTCGGAATAAGAGCAATTGACTACACCCTTGACACCGACTCGGTTAGTGGTTATATCGAGTTTAACCCCGACTCTTATATTGAAATGTGTAAGAGAGCCATCGACGAGCTTACAGAGGAGTGTGGCAATATAGACGCCCTCTCGGTAGACACCCAGGGCGAGACCCTCATACTCACCGACGAAAACGGCACACCCACAAGACCTGCTATAATATGGCTTGACAACAGGGCGGTAGCCGAGGCAGAAGAGATAAAGGCACACTTTGGCTCTCGGGCCGTGTATGAGGTAACAGGACAGACCGAGATCTGTGCAGCTTGGCCCGCGCCAAAGCTGCTCTGGATTAAGAGAAATCAACCCGAGGTTTTTGAAAAGACCAAGAAAATCTTCCTCCTTGAGGACTGGGTGCTCTACAAGCTTTCGGGCGAATTTGTGACCGAGCCTACAATTCAGTCGTCAAGTATTTATTTCAATATTAAAAACAGCTCTTGGTGGACAGAGATGCTCGACTATATCGGTGTGAGCACAGAGATGCTACCAAGGATTACCCCCTCGGCGACCCCCGTGGGAGAATACAAGGGCATCAAGGTAGTAAGCGGTCTCTTAGACCAGATAGCGGGCACCATCGGTGCGGGTGCTACAAACAGTAGCATTATCAGTGAGATGACCGGCACTATAATGGTTATCTGCGTGCCCACCGACAAAATGCCCCCATACAGAGAGGATAACATTATCCCCTGTCACGCACACGCACTACCGGGAATGTACTGTCTCTTACTCTGCTCCTCTACCGCGGGTATGGCACTCAAGTGGTTTAAAAACGAACTCGCCGAGACTTATAGTTTCAAAGAGCTTGACAAACTCGCCGAGAAGGTCAACCCAGGCTGTGACGGTCTTACTATGCTACCCTATCTTTGCGGTGCATCGAGCCCAAAATACAACCCGAATGTAAGGGCGGTGTTTGCAGGAATAGACCTCTCGCACACAAGGGCGCACTTTGCAAGAGCTATTATGGAGTCCATAGCCTTCAACCTCAAGGACAACCTGGAATACATAGGCTCAGGCGATATAAAGGAAATTCGCATCACAGGTGGTGGTGCGGCGAGCCCCCTGTGGGCACAAATCAAGTCGGACGTTACGGGCAAGACTCTCTCCACCCTGACCGAGGGCGAGACCGCTTGTCTTGGCACAGCCCTGGCGGCGGCGGTGGGTATCGGCGACTTTGCCTCGATACAGGAGGCGGCCGACTCTATCGTAAGGACGGGAAAAACCTATTCGCCAAGCGGAGCTGACTACACCGCGCATTTTGAAAGATACAAAAATTTAGATAACCTACACTGTTAATTTTCTAACGCATAAGGAGATTTTTATGTACAAGAATTACAAAATCAGAGCGCCATATTTTGAGATTGGCCCTAAATGTTTTATGTGGGGCGAGCGTATGCTCCGTCTTGCAAAGGCGGTAGACAAAATCGCCGAGAAGTATGACCTTGATGTCATCATCACACCCCAGTACACCGACATCAGACTTCTTGCAGAAAACACCGAGAGAATTCACGTTTATGCTCAGCATATGGACTCGCTCGTACCCGGCAGAGGTCTAGGCTCGGTGCTTCCCGAGGCTATAAAGGAGGCAGGTGCGGTTGGCGTTATGCTTAACCACGCAGAGAAGAAGCTTACCCTCGAAGAAATCAAGGTGGCTATCGCAAGAGCAGACGAGGTTGGTCTTGCAACAATAGTTTGCGCCGACAGCGTACAGGAAATCAAGGACATAGCAATGCTCTCTCCCAACCTTATCGTAGCAGAGCCCACCGAGCTTATCGGCACGGGTGTTGCAAGCGATATGGGTTACGTAAGAGATACCATTGCAGCAGTAAGAGCTATCAACCCCGATATTATGGTGCTTCAGGGCGCAGGAATCTCCGGTCCTGACGATGTAGCACAGGTTATCCGTGCGGGCGCACAGGCAACCGGCTGTACCAGTGGTGTTATGAAGGCGGCTGACCCCGAGGCGGCGGCAGAAGAGATGCTCTACACCCTCAGAAAGACTTGGGACGAGGTAAATGGCAAGTGAGTGGAGATTTAGTAAGCATTGGCCTTTCGGCTTTTGAAACTGAGGCGGACTCTATACTCAAAACCAAGGAGGCTATCGACAAGGATGCTTTCCTTGAGGCTGTAAAAATCCTCTCGAGTGCGACAAGAATTGCGGCGGCGGGCTGTGGCCACTCCGGAATTGCCTGTCAGCACTTCACCCACCTTATGTGCTGTATAGATAGACCCGCAAGATTTATCTACCCCTCCGAGGCGGTGCACGGCGGTCTTGGCTTCATACACGAAGGTGACGTTATTCTCTTAGCTTCAAGAGGTGGCAAGACCGACGAGCTTATTCCCATCGCTGATGTAGCGAAGAAAAAGGGCGCAAAAATTATTGCCGTAACAGAAAACACCGAGTCCCCTCTTGCGAAAATAGCAGACGTGGTGCTTCGTATGGCTGTAACCCGTGAGTGCGACAAATATAACTGCCAGGGAACAACCAGCTTTGCAGTTACCTGTGCTATATTTGATGCGCTTCAGGCGGCAGTGCTTGAAAACACCGGCTATGTAAACGAGCAGTTTGCTCTTATTCATCCGGGCGGAGCAGTTGGCAAAAGACTTAATAAAAACTAAAAAAAAAAATAATTTATAAATAAAAGGAGAACATCAAAATGGAATTTAAAGTTTTTCAAAAGGAAATCGAGCTTCAGTCCAGAGGCTGGATCCCCACCTTCCACGACATCAGAAAGGAAATCCTCGACATCGTTGCTGAGTCCGGCGTTATTAACGGTACTGTAAGCATCGTTTCTCACCACACCACCTGCTCGGTTATGGTTCAGGAGTGCTCTCACGACATCGATTCCTTCGATCTTGAGTATCTGCAGCACGACCTGCTCGACATCATGAGAAAGAAGTCGGAGGCCAAGCGGTCTTAGGAAGACAATTAGAGCTCCCAAC
>JAZSMN010000158.1:0-2531 GCA_045535925.1 Eubacteriales bacterium | reverse complement strand
GCCGTGCAATACGCATAAAAAAAGCACTCGAGAATTGGAACACGATATTGTTGCATTTCGTACCGATAAAAAGAGTTTTTCACGCAAAGAAAATGAAAAAATTGAATTTGAAATATCCTACGGGACTTATCAAAGTTCAGTAGAAATTTACTCAAAATATCAAAGCATTCGGGCTTTTAGCGTAGTGGCAATATCTTCTTACGGCAGTGGTGAGCCTGTAACATTGTCAACCCATAACGAACAACTGATAAGCGATAAATATTCCTATTTTAATGACGGTACTGCTTTTAAGCTTTTTCGCGATGTTCTGCACGGTTGGGAAAAGAAATTCAATAACAGCGAGATTATAAATATCCCCACCACACTATTTTCTGGAGAAAAGTTTGGTACTATTTCGCTGTGGGCTGTTGGTGAAAACGAACTGGATGCAAACAATCTCGTATACAAGTACGGCACAAATATCTATTATAAGATTGATGGTGATACCGTAACTCTTTGCGACTACGATGACTATATTGCACACATTAATGCGATATGGGCGGCTCGCAAAAAATCAGAAACCAAATCGCTTAGTTCAATCCAAACATATTCGTCCGAAGAGGTTACGTTTGGAGGAATGGTTGCAAGACCTATTTTAGGCTCTTTCAATATGGATGAGCGTGACAGCGTGGATGTCATCATTCAATTATGGAACGATAGACTTAAAAATTTTGAGGACATTGATTGTCCGTCTTTTGATATAAGTATATACAATAGAAAGGATGACTCTTATACACCCCTCCTGACAATCGAAGAACAATTTTTCACTGAAAAATTAGAAAATCGCAAGGTTGCAGATTACATAAATACCGATAATACTCCTTGCAAAAAATACCCCAGAACTTGTGGAAATTATTATATTGTTTCTGTACCAGTGGAGTTTTTTAGTGGTGCTGATTATGGAGATTTGACCTTTTGCGTACAAGCGGTTTCCGATCTCCATTATGTAAATTATTGGGGGGGGGTTTCTTACTTGGTAGACGATAATATTATAACTATGTGTCGTTATTCACGAGACGGGTTTAATTTTAGGTCTTATGGATGGATGAGAGATTAAAATGAAAAAACACAAAGCATTCTCGAGTTTTTGGGAATGCTTTGTGTTATAATAGAGAAAACTGTTTTTATATTAAACAGTAGTCGGAAAGATTGACAAGGGGCGGGGGGATGTGTTAAAATAAAGAAAAGCAAAAAAGGAGAATATTATGAGAGATTACAGTCTTTTAAGAGCAAACGACCCCGAGGTTTACGCTGCCGTTATGCAGGAAACCGCAAGGCAGAGAAACAAGATAGAACTTATCGCGTCCGAGAACTTTGTTTCTGAAACGGTTATGGAAGCAAATGGCACCACCTTAACTAACAAGTATGCCGAGGGCTACCCCGCCAAGAGATATTACGGTGGATGCGAGTATGTTGACGTGGTTGAGAATATAGCAATAGAGAGAGCAAAACAACTTTTCGGTGCTAATTATGCCAACGTCCAGCCCCACTCCGGTGCTCAGGCAAATATGGCTGTATTTTTCGCTCTCCTTACCCCTGGTGACACCGTACTTTCTATGAACCTCGCCCATGGTGGACACCTCTCCCACGGCTCGCCTGTAAATATGTCGGGCAAATACTGGAATATTATCCCCTACGGTGTATCCGGAGAGAGCGAAACCATAGATTACGAAGAAGTGCGTTCTCTCGCACTCAAGCATAGACCAAAACTTATCCTTGCTGGTGCATCCGCTTACCCAAGAGTAATTGATTTTAAGCGTTTTAGCGAGATAGCTAAGGAGGTTGGTGCATATCTGCTTGTAGATATGGCGCATATTGCAGGACTTGTTGCAGCAGGACTCCACCCCTCGCCCGTGCCTTACGCCGACGTTACTACAACCACAACGCACAAGACACTTCGTGGCCCTCGTGGAGGTCTTATCCTGTGCAATGATGAGGAAATTGCCAAGGCGATAAACAAGGCCATCTTCCCCGGCATCCAGGGTGGTCCTCTTATGCATACCATTACCGCAAAGGCGGTATGCTTCGGCGAGGCACTCAAACCCGAGTTTACCGAATATGCAAAACAGATTATCAAGAATACAGCGGCTCTTGCCGAGGGACTTGTGGAAGAGGGCTTCCGTCTTGTAAGTGGAGGCACTGACAACCACCTTATGCTCGTAGACCTGACAGGTATGAAGGTCGATACGGGCAAGGAGGCAGAGCACCTTCTTGACGAGGTTGGCATCACCTGTAACAAAAACGCTATCCCCTACGATACACAAAAGCCTTTTGTCACCAGTGGCATTCGCCTTGGCACCGCCGCTGTCACCACTCGTGGCTTTGTCGAGGAGGATATGAAAGAGGTAGCACTTCTTATATCCTTGACGCTCAAGGATTTTGAGGCAAATGCCGAAGAAGTACGCACCCGTGTTGCAAAATTGTGCGCTAAATACCCTCTCTACGAATAATTATTGTAAACAAAAATTTACAAATGAATTTTGAGGAGAACT
>JAZSMN010000090.1:0-2690 GCA_045535925.1 Eubacteriales bacterium | reverse complement strand
GTAGAGGTGGTGGAGGAGCTGCTGGAAGAAGAGGTGTAGTTGCCGGTATAGAAGGTGTAACGATAGTTGTTAACAAGACGGTTGTAAGCCTCGTTTACTGCATCCCAAGGAAGAACGATTCTGCCGTTAGCATCCTTGTTGTAGGAGATGTACTTCTTTGCAAGAGCGAATATTTCAACAGAGAGATTGTCCTTGAGCTCTGCCTTGTAAGCATCCTCAAGTCCCTCGTAAACATAGTCGTTGTACTGCTCTACAATCTTGTCCTCAACGTCCTCGCCACAAGCAAGAACCTCGGCAATCTTCTCGTCAACCTTCTTCTTCTGGTCGTCGAAGTCCTTCTGTGCCTTTTCAAGGTCTTCCTTTGCGGTCTTGAGCGCGTTCTTCTGGGTGGTGGTAGCCTTGTCCTCGCCACCAGCCTTGGTTATTGCGTCCTCTGCCTTGGTAACAGCGGTCTCGGCATCGGTAAGAGCCTTCTTCAAATCGTCATAGTCAGCGATGAGAACAGAGAGCTCCTCGATAAGCTGGGAGATGGTCTTCTCGCCATTCTTGAGAGTCTCGTCGTCGAAGATGGGAAGAGTACCCTCTTCGTCCTCGCCAATCTCGCCATCCTCGTCAAAGTCTTCCTTTGCGGTGATGCTGGAGCCAAGAAGGTCGATAAAGATGATAGTTGCATCAAGCTCTTCTGCAACCTCGTTGTAATATACAGGGTAGATGTGATACTGAAGCTCTACATCCTTAAGGTCATGCTTCTTGCCGGTGATGTCAGCAACTTCCTTCTTCTCGGTGTAGGTCTTGTCGGTGATAGTAGGAAGGCTAACCTCGGAGTCAACTATCCAGCCAATGCTGATAGAAGAGTACTTAACCTCTCTCTCTGCGCCGTCTCTCTGTTCCTTAACCTTAATCTCGGAAACAGAGCCAACGCTCTTACCAACAAGCTGCTGAAGGAAGCTAAGTGCGGGAGCCTCTTCGCCCTCTGCCACGGTAGGAACGGTGGGAAGAACAACGGGAACGAGAGTGTAAGTGGTCTTCTTCTCCTCGTAGAGCTGCTCGCCATCCTTGTCAAGAACGGGCTCGCCCTTGTCGTCAAGCTTGGGAACAGAGTAGCTCTCGGTGTATGTTACATAAATGGTGTTGCCGGACTCGGTCTTACCCTCGGTCTTGGTCTTGTAAGCCTTGTCGGTAAGGTCGTAGCCTGCAAGTGCCTCTACGATAGCCTTGTTAAGGTCCTCGTGAGAGGAAAGGCCAAGCTGAATCTTGGTAGCCTTGGACTCCTGCATAGTAGAGGTGCTGAACACATAGGTCTCGCCATCTATCTCTGCGGTGTAGTAGTAGCAGTAGTAGTACAGGTCAAACTTGCCTGCGATACCCTTGTAAACCTTGTTGTCTGCATCAACCTTGCCGGCAAGGGTGGAGTAAATCTTGTCCTCAACCTTGTTAAGTCTTACAGTCTCGTCGGTACCGAAGTCACCGTCCTCAATCTGAAGGCTCTCAAGCGCCTTAAGGAAAGCATTCTTGTCAAAGCTTGCGTACTTGGTCATATCATCCTTTGCATAGTTGTAAGCGCAGCTTGCAAAGCAAAGAAGTGCCATTACCGCAACAAGAATTAAGCTGATAATTCTCTTTTTCATTGGTAAATCCTCATATATCTTATTATTTTTTCCACTAAATATAAGCGTGCATTATATTATAGCATATATTTTTGTAAATTGCAAATGTTTTTTTAATATTTTTTATTTTTCTTTTTAAGGGCGATTTTCACCGCCCATATAATGCACGGACCTCTTATTTAACCTCGTCGGGATAGCTCTCTACCGTAGAGATGGTTTCGCCATTCAACACACCCACAAATCCGCGAACAATCTTCTGGAATGCTCGGGTTGTGATATAGAAGTCGGAGGTCTTTTCCATAGTCAGGTTACCCACCTCATCAGTGGTATACATAGTGACCATAACCTTTCTGTCAGCGAAGCGATAGAAGTCGTAGACATAGTATCCACTGCCTCCTATCACCTTAACCTTCATCGAAAGGATAGGCTCCATCTTTTCCTCTGTGCCATTTCCATGGACAAGGGCAATCTCCTCGTCGGTCAGGCTGTCGTGGTAGCGAGTCATCTGCAAAATTGAGAAGGCTTCCTTGAAGTTGGAAACACCCACGGTGTCGATACTACCGTTTACATAGTATTCCTTGCCGCCGTTGTACAGCTCGTTGTAGAGCACCGAGGCGCTCAAGGAGGTCTGACCCTTGGAGGCCATTATTTCAGAGAGCTTGGTATCCATAGCATCATCACTCGGAGTGATGGTGACAAACTGCTTGTTTGCCTTGGACGCGCCATCAAAGGGCTTGGTCATAGCCGCATACTGGCCGTTTATCATACCAACATACCATATCTCGTGGGAGAGGTCAAACTCATACTCACCATACACGTCGGTCATATTGAAGTCCAGGGTGATAGAGTCAAGGTTGTTGATATTCATAAGGACAAGATAGGGTCTTGCCCAGAAGTCCTCAAAGCTCTTATCGAGGAACTCGAAGCCCTCAGCAGGCACCTTGGCAATAAGGTCATACATATCCGAGCCGACATAGCGATATACCGCACCGTCGGTGTCAACAACCTCCTCGGAAATGTAGAGGGTAAAGCCGAGAGTGTCATACCAGGCGAAGTCACTCACCTCGTCCGCACTACCGGTGC
>JAZSMN010000205.1:0-5745 GCA_045535925.1 Eubacteriales bacterium | reverse complement strand
TATGGCACCGAGTTTATGCACCTCTTTAAGTGCTGTGACTTCTCGGGTGAAGAGAAGCTAACCTCGGACGAAGGCGAGCTCGAATGGATAGACAAGGAGAGCCTGCTTTCCCTACCTATGTGGGAGGGGGACAAAATCTTCCTGTCCCTGCTCGACGAGGATGTCCCCTTCTTCTCGCTTAAGCTTGTGTACCAGGGTGACAAGCTGATAAGCCACACTCTTGATTTTTAACGAATTTGGTTAGATAAATTTAATAATTTAAAGGCTTTGCCACCTGGCAAAGCCTTTTCTTTGAACTCTTTATACGGACCGCCCTGGACACCGGTCCCTATATTTACCCCTCACACTCTTCATATTCCTCGTCGGCGCGCTTGCACATACAGGTGTGACCTATTTGATTAGAACTTACAAAAAAGCCGTATTCACAGTTCTCCCCTTTCTCGCATACACCACCGCACAGGCTACAAAATTTCTCGATATATAGTCCGTCATAGTTAAAAGTTGTATATTCCTTGCTTTTTGTCCGCACCTCGGTGCGATGAATTTCGGTCATTATATCATCCCATATAGCCAGGTGGCTGGGGTTATTGTAGCCGACGGCTTCACCTTTGTCGTCATAGCCGCACCAAATCCCCGCAGTATAGTATGGGGTAAATCCCACAAACAGCCTGTCCTTGTCGCCCCCCGAGGTGCCTGTTTTGCCCGCCGTGTCAACCTCCTCCTTGAGCCTTATGCTCGACGCTGTACCACTATTTGTCACACCCTCAAGGAGGGCGGTCATTATCTTCGCTGTGCTCTCCTTGTATATCCGTCTTGTTTCTTCCTCGGGCTTTACTAAAAGCTCGCCAAGAGATGAAAATACAGCATAGTAGGTCTTGGAGCTCTTTAATTCACCAAGAGAAGGAAAGACGGTGTAGGACTCGGTCAATTGCCTGATACTCACCCCCTCGCTTAACTGCCCAAGTCCCAGGGGTGCGAGCGCCATATCGCTGACACCGTTTTTCTCGCCACTTCCCGACACAATTTGTGAAAATCCAAGGTCCTCTTTTAGGTGAGCAAACGACCGCTTTATCCCATACTCGTCAAGCAGTCGAAGCGCCACGGTGTTTTTTGACCGCCTTACCGCATCGCTTAGGGTTATAAATCCGTCATAGACATTAGGCGAATTTTTGGGATATCCCCCGCCATTTTCGAGGTAATATAGCGGTGCGTCCTCAACAAGGGTTGCCATATTTATCCTGCCCTCTTCGATAAGCGGCGCATATACCGAAAACGGCTTTAATGCAGAGGCTGGGGTGATATTTGTCTCAGCTCTTGATAGGATGCCGTCCGCCATTTTCTCGCCTCTGCCGCCAATTATTCCTACTGTATTTCCGCTACTGTTGTCTATGACAACCATGGAGTATTGAAGATTGTCCTTGCCATTTGCAAGCCGACTCTCATCCTCAAAATACTCCTCCATAATCCTCTGTATACCAATACTTTGGCACAGATATATTTTCGCGCCCTTAAGCATCAGCATCGCCGCCGAGGTGGATACCGAATACCTGCGCCTTATATCCGCCAAAATATCCTTGTTTGCCGACTCTATATACCAGGATGATGTAGACGAGGACAACGCTGCCGCCTTTATTTCTATCTCTTCCTCTTTCGCCCTTTCGTACTCCTCGGTGCTGATTACCCCACAGTCCGCCATAGCATACAGCACCTTGTTTCGCTTCTCCTTTGCCGCCTTGGGGTGCTTCACGGGGTCGTATTTTGCGGGCGAATTTGTCATACCGACGATGGTCGCCGCCTGTGAAGCTGTCAAGTCCTTCACCTCACAGCCAAAGTAGGCGTCCGCCGCCGCACTTACCCCGTATATATTCCCCGACATTGGGACAATATTAAGATAAATTTCCAAAATTTCGTCCTTCGAAAACTCGCTCTCCAGGTGGATGGCACGCAAAATCTCGTTTAGCTTGCGTCGAAAGGACCTCTCGTTGTCACCACTTATGTTCTTTACCACCTGTTGTGTTATCGTAGATGCACCGTAGCCGCTCCCGGAAAACAGGTTTTTGAGTGCAGCCTGCAAGGTTCTTCTTATATTTACACCGTGGTGGGTGTAAAAGCTCCTATCCTCCACCGAAATAAAGGCGTTTTTTATAAGCTCGCCCATTTCATATAGGCTCTGCCACTCCTTGCGACCGCCAGATGCCACTCTACGAACAAGAACCTGCTCGCCAAGGTTATTTTGCGCGTAATACTCGGTACTCTCGGAGCTTTTTGCCGCGAGAAAGAGCGCGCTGTCCCGCCCGTAGTCAATATTCGCCCCTGCGTAAATACCAAGCGTGGCAACCGACAGAGATAAAATTATAGCAAAAGCCAAAAGAAAAGCAACTACCTTCTTTATCTTCTTCATATTTTCCTCCAAAAAAAGCGAGAAAAGATTTACTATAATCTTTCCTCGCCATTTTCTTATTATTATATGAAGTTTTTGTCTTATTTGTATTTAACCGAGTTGAGATACAGACCATCAGGCGGAGCCGTCATTCCTGCCCGCTTTCTGTCACCTGATAGTATGATACCCTCTACATCCTCGGGCAAAATTCGACCCGCAGCCACCTCGATAAGTGTACCTACGATAATGCGCACCATATTGTAAAGGAAGCCGTCTGCCGCTATGCGAATATCGATATTTTTGCCTGTCTTTTCTACCTTTAAGTAGTAGACAGTACGCACCGTGCTCTCCACATCCGAGCCCTCGGACATAAAGGCGGCAAAATCATGAGTTCCCTCAATATAGGCGCAAGCTTTTTGCATATTAGAAAGCGCCACCTCGTCGATTTCCCGTGGTACAAACCAGGCCCTGCCGTATTCAAAGGGGTCATAGACCCGCTGGTTTATAATCCTATAAAGATATTCCTTCGTGTAGACGTCATATCTCGGGTGAAGCCCCTCGGGGCACTGTACGGCATAGTAGAGCGAGAGGTCATTTGGCAGAAACCTCGCCACAGCCACAGGCAGCTTTTCGGGTGGAACGGTCGCCCCCTCCGCCTCTATGGTGATGCAAAACTCTTTTGCGTGCACGCCTCTATCCGTGCGGCTGCATCCGGTCACAAGGGCGGGTACACCAAGAGCCTCTCGTAGGGCTCGGCAGAGCTCGCCCTGCACCGTCCTCTTGTCAGGCTGAACCTGAAAACCGTGAAAATCGGTGCCTAAATATTTAATTTTAGCAAAATATTTCATTTTAGACCCCTTTTATCTTTCACAAAAGCCATTAAATTATTAGGAGCTTTTCTATTTTGAAAACCGACTTTACAACAACCCAACTTGATAAAATGAACTTAATAAAACAGGACAATGCTTAACCCGAAAATATTAAAAAAAACAGGCTAATTAAAACTTATAAAAAACATAGTAAAGCCAGCCCGAAAGGTCAAAGCTGTATGGCAAAACAGAGCCGGTTATCATTCCACCAAGCAAAAGCACAAATACAAACAGCATCACAAAATCTGCCGCGCGACAAGAGAGCTTTACCAGCTTTGTGCGGTTTTTGTCGCCCCTATAACAGCGGCACTCCATAGCCACAGCCAGCTCGTCAGCGCGCTTAAATGCCGAAACAAATAGCGGCACAAGAATTGGGATAAGCGCCTTTGCCCTCTTTACAAGTCCGCCGGAGGAGAAATCCGCGCCCCTTGACTTTTGGGCATTCATAATCTTCTCGGTTTCTTCAATAAGTGTGGGGATAAAGCGAAGAGCAATAGACATCATCATAGCAAAGGAGTGTACAGGCACGCCAATAACCTTTAAGGGCGAGAGAAGCGCCTCTATACCGTCGGTAAGAGCTATGGGGGATGTGGTATAGGTCAGGAGTATCGAAGTACCTATAATCAGCAAAATTACCCTGATAGACATAAACACAGCACGATAAATGCCGTCGAGATAGATGCTTATAAAATAAAACTGCACGAGCGGCTCCTGGTCGGCAGCATTTGATGCGAAGAACAGATTTATAAGCGAGGTGAAAATAAGAATAAAGATAATAGGCTTTATGCCCTTCAAGATAGTCTTAAGCGAAATAGAGCTTATCAAAACAAGTGCCACAGTAAATGCTATAAGAAGCAGGAAGGACACGGGATTGTTTGCAACAAAAATGGCAGAAATATAGAGAATTGCGAGGATAATCTTCATTCTTGGGTCGAGCTTGTGAATAAGCGAGTCGCCCGGGAAGAACTGGCCAAGAGTTATGTCAGAAATCATTTCTTGCCCCTCCCCATATATTCGATTATCGCATCGCGCACACCCTCGACAGTATAGAGCTTACCAGTGAGGGGTATGCCCTTCTTTATAAGCCCTGTGGCTATCTTCTGCACCGCGGGAATATCAAGTCCCACCGAGGAAAGCTCCTCAGCACGCATAAAGACCTCATCCCTTGTACCCTCAAGGAATATTTCGCCCGAGTTCATAACAACCAGGTCATCGCAATAGAGCGCCATATCCTCCATGGAGTGGCTGACGAGTATCACAGTAGTGCCAAGCTCCTCAACCAAGGAACGAAGACCGCCCAAAATCTCGCGCCTACCACGGGGGTCAAGACCTGCCGCAGGCTCATCCAAAACCAAAACATCGGGGCGCATAGCAAGAACACCTGCAATAGCAACCCTGCGCTTTTGTCCGCCCGAGAGCTCAAAGGGGTTGGCAGAGAGCAAATCCTCGCCAATTCCTGTAAAACGAATAGCATCGGCAACCCTCTTGTCTATTTCATCAGGCGAGAGCCCCTGATTTCTTGGGCCAAAGCCGATATCCGATATTACAGTATCATCAAAGAGCTGATATTCGGGGTACTGCATAACCAGACCGACACGAAATCTTATTTTTGCAATTTCCTTGGGGTTTGCCCAAATATCCTCACCATCAAGAAGAACACAACCGCTCTGCGGCTTGTTTAGTCCGTTCAGAAGGCTGATAAGAGTAGACTTGCCCGAGCCTGTGTGGCCGATAAGTCCAGTTATTCTGCCCCTCTTAAACGACACCGACACATTGTTTAGTGCCACACGCTGGAAGGGTGTGCCCTTGCTATATAGGTAGGAAACATTTTTTACTTGTAGTATATTTTCCATTTTTAATTCCTTAATCTAATAGATAAAGAATGCCACGGCATGCTTTAGATACAAAAGAGCAAGTATAATCTTATTCCTTACTCAAAAAGGTAAATAGAGCCTCGGTGCATTCCTCGACCGACAATATCCTTTGGTCAATATCCATACCCTGGGAGTTTAGCAAGTGAATAAGCTCCACCCCCTGGGGTGCCTCAAGACCTATTGAGTGAAGCATATCAACCCTTGCAAAAATCTCAAGGGGAGCGCCATCCATAATCAATTCGCCATCATTGATAACGATAACACGGTCGGCTCTTGCCGCCTCCTCCATATAGTGGGTGATATTAATAACGGTAATGTTCTCGTCTTTGTTGAGCATCTCCATAATTTCAAGCACATCACGTCTGCCAAGCGGGTCGAGCATAGCCGTCGACTCGTCGAAGATGATGCAGTTAGGCTTCATAGCGACGATGCCCGCAATAGCCACCCTCTGCTTTTGTCCGCCAGAGAGCTTGTGGGGTGCGTGCCTACTATATTCGGTCATACCCACCAGCTTTAGCGCCTCGTCGATACGGCTCCTAATCTCTTCCCTCGGTAGGCCTAAATTTTCAGGTCCAAAGGCCACGTCCTCCTCGACCACGGTGGCGACAATCTGGTTGTCAGG
>JAZSMN010000023.1:0-6172 GCA_045535925.1 Eubacteriales bacterium | reverse complement strand
ATTCGAGCTGTATTCGGGATGAGCTTCCATTGAACCGGAAAGAATGGGGTTAACTATTTCGTCAATACTTCCAAAGCCCGTGTCGAGGGCAGGATATCTATCGTGAGCAATTGTAGTTGGAATAGTATTCTTGCTTGGAATAAGGCTCAAGGAACTTTCGATATTGAACGGCAAAAGCAATCTCAAACCGACGAGTCCCCAAAGTAAAACAGAAACCCATTTAGGTGCTTTCTTGGCAAATAATCGATAAATAATAATGGCTAAAACGAGAAAGCTCGCAGTAATACTGATATTAAATACGTGTATGAATAAGTCTTCCATCATTAACCCCTTTTCATATTTTCAATGATGGCTCTGATTTCTGCAATCTCGTCATCACTCAAGTTTTGCCTTGAGGTAAAAGCGGCTATGAAAGCAGGGAGCGAACCTCCAAAACTCTCGTTAACGACCTTTTCGCTTTGCATCGAATAAAACTCTTCTTTTGAAATTAAAACCGTAACAGTTCCTTTGTCGTTCTTGAAAATCCCGCGTTCAGAAAGTCTTTTTAATACGGTATATGTAGTGGTGCGCTTCCAATCAAACTCTGACTCACATATCTTGATAAGCTCAGCAGTGGAAAGCGGAGCGCGCTCCCAAACGATATCGGCGAATCTCGATTCTATATTTCCAAGTCTTATTTTCTCCATTATAATGTCCTCCGTCTAATATTTGTAGACATATATAGTCTACCACTTGTAGACGAATTTGTCAATAGTAAATGACGGTTGTTTACAAAATAGATTGTAGTCTAACAAGGATTGTAATACTAATATGGATGTTATAACTTGAAATTTTGACGGCTATAACCTGGAATTTATGCTTGAAAACGAGGGTGAATGGTGATATAATAAAAGACAAGGCGTGATGTTTTTTGAGTCGTCCATTGAGTTTTGCAAGATTAATAATAAAAAGGGAGTCTTGGCTTGTAAAGGCTTTAAGGATTTTTGGCTTGAACTTTTATTAAATTCCTGAGGAAAGGAGAATTGCTGATATGAAACTGTTTGTTATATCCGATCCGCACGGGTTTTATACGTTAACCCGAAAGGCTCTTGCTGACGCAGGCTTTTTTGATGAGGGCGAGGACGGAAAGTTGGTTTTGCTCGGCGATCTTCTTGACCGAGGGGACGAGCCATGCGAAATGGTGGAGTTTATGCTTATGCTCAAAAGACAGGGCAGACTTATATACATTACTGGTAACCACGAGTGGTTGCTCGTTAAAATGTTGCAGGAACTGGCGAAGGGGGATTTGTCACTCCACCATATAACAAACGGAACGTGGGATACGGCAAAGCGACTGTCGGGAATGCCCGATGGAATGGCAGAGGGCTATCCTGACGAGGTAATTCGCGGGGTGAGAAAAAGCAGGTTTTACACCGAGCTTTTGCCCTTTGGTATAAATTATTTTGAAACCAATAATTACATTTTCACTCACGGATATATTCCCTGTGACAAGGTGAGAGAAGAGTCCGGAGTTAAGTATTTCTATCGCGAGGACTGGCGAGAGGCGGACGGGGACGAGTGGTACAAGGCAACCTGGCTTAACGGCATGGAGATGTGCTGCTATTACGGTGTGCGCGAGGATGGCAAGACGATAGTTGTTGGTCATGTTCGTGCCTCTTACGGTCACAGTAAATATAGTGGTATATGCACCGAGCGAGGCGAGGACGCTGTTTATACCCCGTTTTATGACGAGGGGATAATTGCTATTGATGGTTGCACCGTGCGCTCGGGCTTGGTCAACTGTATTGTTATAGAGGACGAACCCATCGAATAATTTAACACGGGTGGCGGCGTGTTACAAAATGTAAATAACTATTTACAGGAGGGACTGTGGATAAAACAAAGACGAGGACGGAAGCACAGTATAATAGGATGCTAAAGACTCCTATACCTGCTTTGATTATTTCTCTTGGCATACCGACTACTATAAGTATGCTTATAACCAACATATATAATATGGCTGACTCCTATTTTGTTAGCCAAATCGCGCTTTCCGCAGGCGGAGCGACGAGCGTGGTTTTTGGTCTTATGGCTATATTACAGGCCTTTGGCTTTATGTTTGGCCACGGTGCGGGCAGCAAAATAAGCCGTCTGCTCGGCTCTCGCGAGGGACAGAGAGCAAACGTATATGCGACTATGGGCTTTACAGGTTCCTTGGTTGTCGGGTTTATTATTATGATATTCGGGCTTATATTTATCGAGCCTTTTATGCGTCTGCTCGGTAGCACCGATACGATTTTGCCCTATGCCATTGACTACGCGAAGTACATACTAATTGCCGCCCCCGCTATGACTGGCAGCTGTGTGCTTAACAATATTTTGCGCTATGAGGGGAAGGCAAAGTTTGCTATGATTGGCCTTACTGCCGGCGGTATACTTAATATGGGATTTGACCCGATTTTCATCTTCAGCTTTAATATGGGCATTTCGGGTGCGGGTCTTGCTACCGCTCTTTCGCAGTATATATCCTTTGCAATTCTTGCCTCTGTTTTCTTCCTTGGCAAGACAGAGAGCAAAATTCAGCCAAGGTTTTTCGCCCTCGATTTTAAGGTGCTTTTGGATATTGTTTTTACGGGACTACCAAGCCTTGCGCGTCAGGGTCTTAACAGTGTGTCCACAATGGTGCTTAACAGTGTGGCAAAGCCCTTTGGCGATGCGGCTATTGCGGCAATGGGCTATGTGGGTAGGACCTCGGCGCTTATATTCTCGGTGGGGCTCGGCATCGGCCAGGGCTTCCAGCCTGTTTCAGGGTTTAACTATGGAGCGAAAAGATATTCGAGAGTCAAGGAAGGCTCGCTGTTTACACTCTGTTTTGGCACTGCATTTATCGGTGTAATTTCGGCGGTGTGCTTTATTTTGGCGCCCGAGATTATCTCGCTTTTCCGTAGCGAGCCTGCCGTTGTCGAAATAGGTGGCGAGGCACTTAGAATTATGTGCGTTTGCATTCTTTTCCTGCCTGTGTCGGTGGTTACAACGATGCTGTTCCAAAGTATCGGAAAGAGCCTTTCATCTCTGCTGATATCCTGCCTACAAAGTGGACTATTGTTTATTCCTCTGTGTCTAACATTGTCTAGCTTCTTCGGTGTGCGGGGCATAGAGCTTTCACAGCCTATCGCCTATTTCCTCGCCTCGTTGGTATCAATTCCTATGCTGATTTCATTCTTGAAAAAACTGCCGAAGGATGATGACAGCGAGCCGCAAACCGAGCCAAACACAGATGACGAAATATAAGAAAACCCCCGAAAGTCGAAGCTTTCGGGGGCTATCTTTTAGTTGTCGTAAAAAAATTTTTGGTTGGATTTATCCAAGTAGGAAGTCAAAGACCAGCATCAGACAAAAGCCGACGAGCAAAGAATAGGTCGCTCCGCGCTCGCTGCCGTGGGCGTGGGTTTCGGGAATCATTTCGTCGCTTATGACATAGAGCATTGTGCCACCTGCAAAGGCGAGGGCAAAGGGGAGTATAGCGGTTGAAATACTAACGGCAAAGTAGCCGATAAGTGTGCCGACCACCTCGACAAGTCCTGTCATCATAGCGAGGAGAAATGTTTTGCCGGGCTTTACACCTGCGGCGAGCAGGGGACCTATGATAACCATACCCTCAGGGATGTTTTGCAGGGCGATACCGCCCGCTATCAAGGGCGCCTGGGTGGTGTCGCCCGAGCCAAAGCCCACACCTGCGGCAATTCCCTCGGGCAGATTATGTATTGCTATCGCCATAACGAAGAGCATTACCTTACCAAGGTTTTTGTTGTCGTGGTCCTCGATATCCTTATCCGCCATCTTGTGCAGGTGGGGGACGAGTTTATCTATAAGGCTCAGGCATACGGCACCCGCAAAGATGCCGATTATAGTTATCCAAATACCGTTTTCTCCACCGTGCTCTATCGAGGGCATAATAAGTCCGACAAATGCCGCCGAAAGCATAACGCCAGCCGCAAAAGACAGGACTATGTCGGAGAATTTGTGCGATATCCCTCGGAACAAAAATCCGATAAGGCTACCGATTACAGTTGCACCGCCAACACCGAGGGCGGTTAAAAATACCATTTCCATAGTTGCTCCTTGCGAGTCGGGGTGAAAAATAGTTTGAATCTTCGCGTCCGCAACCTAAAACCAGGTCACGGGGTAATAACTCTTACAGCTTCGAGTACCCGTGGGAGTTGACGAGGGCGTCGATTTTTTGTCCTGCGCGGCACATGGGGCATTCGTGGGAGGCAAAGGAGCCGTAGCCTATAAGGTCGTTGGGGTTGAAGACCGACTCGACCTTGTTGCCCATAAAGTTGTTAATGGTGGAGAAGATGGACGCAATTCCTGCCACGTTGCCACCGTAGTATTTGATAGCCTCGATTGCTGCCCTTGCGGTGTAGCCTGTGTTTACCGATGCTGAGAGGATAAGCACGTTTTTGCCAGTAATCATAGGTGCTACATTCTCACGGAAGATAAGCATACTGCCACTGGTGTGGTGCTCGGGGGTGACAATGTATATGGTTTGGTGCGAGTTGAGGTTGGAATAGCCGCCGCGAGTAAGCTCCTCGGCAAGACAGGTGCCGATGACCTCCATACCGTCAAGGCAGAGGATGGTGTCTACTATGGTGGTGTTGTAGTAGGCGACAAGCTCCTGCGCTACCGCCTGTGCCTCGGTAAGACGGGACTTTTGTGCGGTGACGTCGATATAGTAGTTGATATGGCTGTGGCTGGTGGCAAAGTGCCCCTTTATCACACGGAGAAATAGATTTTTCTTTTTTGTTCTAATCTTGTAAGCTTCACCTGTTGGCATAAGGAAATCCTCTTTTCTTGCTTTTCTTTATATTTTACACGAAAGTCTTGTATATGTCAAGTTTTTTTGGCGCGGGGAGTTTTGTTAGGCTTTTGGAGCAAGACTATCTATAAATGTCACGTCTTTAGAAATACAAAGGTCGCCCACCAAAGCGAGCGACCTTGTTTATGTAGTTTATTGAAGGAAGAACTTTCCGTAAAGAATAACCCAGATAAGGTCAAGCCAACCAAGAATGAAACCACCACCAACAGTAGCGATGATAGCCATAATAAGGCTGACAATGTTTCTGGTCTTGAGGAATGTTGTCCATCTGCAAACAATCTCGGTAATCCAGTTTACAAAAGGAATGAGAAGAAGTAAAATTTGTACAAGACGGCTTTGTTTGTTAAACCAAGTCATAGGGGTAACCTCCTAAATAAGATTGTATCTTTATTGTAGCATAAAAGATTGGGTTTGTATATAGTTTTTGAAAAATTTTTGAAGATTTTTTCTTAATCCGTATTGCTGCTTGAAAAAAGTTTTATCGTTCTGTCTTTTGTCACCGATTATTTTTCTGTGTAGGCTGGGGGAACATATTCGTCGAAGGATTTACAGCCTAAAAACTCGTTCCACTCGCTCTCGGGGAGAAATGTCACGGGCTTCCCTCGCTTGTAAGTGTGTTTATTATATCACAAAAACAATGCAAAATCAAGGTGACGGGAGGGGGATGGTAAATCTGTGGCGCGAGAGCCTATTCCGGTGCTAAAGGAAAGAAAAAACAGACCACCCGATGATGGTCATATGTAATATTTTTCGGGATGTTCGCCTATGGCGAATATTCGCACGCTCTACATCTAAATCAAGGCAAAGCCTTGTATATAATCAATGCAGAGCATTGCATATCACCAACGGCTTGCCGTTGCATATCATCATTGCGAAAAAGTATACAGCCTACGGCTGATGAAATACGCCTAGGGCGATATGATGCATTTGCTGCGCAAATATGATGTTGCTCCACTTCGTTCCGCAATGATGCGATGTTTGCCATAAAATGTGGCGACGCCACGCATCATTCGCGAAGCGAACATCATTAGGCGTAGCCGTCATCATTTGCCGAAGGCAAACAACATTCAAAAAACGCATCTTTGTCACAAGACAAAAGTGCGTTTTTTGTTGGCAGGGGAATAGGGATTTTTCCGAGTGCTACCGCACTCTATCGCCTCGCTTCGCTCGTTCCCCACGTCGGCACAAACAGTCCACCGGACTGTTTTCTTCCGCAAAGCGGCGCTTTGCTCCCTCCTTGTTCGAATCCCTATTCTTTTCCCCACCAAAGGAAAGAAAAAAACGACCATCGGATGATGGTCGTTTTTCCTTTGG